>JANTFF010000237.1 GCA_024763575.1 Sulfurovum sp. | reverse complement strand
TAAAAATATAGATATAGCTATAGAGACTAGTAACTCAAAACTACAATTTCATGTAAATGATGGTAATTTTAATATTAATCCAACTCGTTGGTTCAAAATACATGATGAGAAAATAAGATATTTTTCAAAAATACAAAATGAAATCAAAAGATATTTATGGTCAAAAAATGATGCTTTTATTATACAAAATATTATTATTTTAATTGTTGCTAGTTTTTTCTGGCTTCTTTCAATAGTATTAACAGTTTTGGGATATAAAACTGGCAAAGAGATTAGTAATAATATCAAAAGCCTAGAAGATATTTTAAATAATACAGCACAAGAGATAGAATCAGACCACACCTTTGATGCACCAAGTATTACAGAGATAAAAAGTATGAATTTAAATACCAATCAAGGTATAAAAGATGCTTATAAATTTTTGGAACTTCTAATTGAAAATGCTAGACAAGATAAAATCCAAGCCCTAGAAGCCAATGAGTCCAAATCACTATTTTTGGCAAATATGTCACATGAAATTCGTACACCACTTAATGGGATTGTTGGATTTACAGAGCTACTTAAAAGTACAGATTTAAATGAAGAGCAGTTAGAGTTTACAGCCATTATAGAAAAAAGTTCAGAGAACCTTCTAAGTATTATCAATAATATTTTGGATTTATCTAAAATAGAAAGTAATAAAATCGAGCTTGAAAATATTGTTTTTGACCCCATTATTGAATTTGAAAATGCGATAGAGACTTATGCAGTTAAAGCCTCTGAAAAAGATATTGATTTCAATTTTTTCCTTGACCCATCTATAAACAAAAAACTTTTAGGTGATTCTGTAAAAATCAAAGAAGTACTAATTAATCTACTTAGTAATGCTATTAAATTTACTGACTTTGGTGGATTTATCAATATTGAGATTACTAAAACTTCTATTGATAACAACCATGTAAAATTACTATTTAGTATTCAAGATAATGGTATAGGTATGACAAAAGAACAACAGCTTAATGTTTTTGCAGCGTTTGCACAAGCTGATGTATCTATCACTAGAAAATATGGTGGTACGGGATTAGGTCTTACTATCTCTACTAAATTTTTAGAAATTATGGGAAGTGAGCTAAAACTAGAGAGTCAAAAAGAGAAAGGTACTAAATTCTATTTTACACTAGAGTTAGAAGAGGTATCAGAGAGTACTAAAATAGACCAAGAGCATATAGACAATGATATATCTCTAATGCGATACCAAAATAGAACACCAACACAACTTGATACCTATATCAACAGATATTTAGACTATTATAGTGTCAAAGAGACAACTTTCTCTACAGCAGGAGAGTTAAAGAAATTTAATAAAGACTCTTCTGTACATAATATTTGGTTGGATATAGACAATATGGATGATGAATTAATTCATGACATTCATAGATTAGATGCAAACAAAGTAACAATCATTACAAGTTTCAGCAATCGTAATAAACTTGAATCATTAGGAATTAAAACTAGCAAAGTACTATATAAACCAATTACCCCAACAAAAATTTTAAATTCTATAAATACAATTGAACAAATTAGAAATAACAAAGAGAGTGTAAGTACAACTAAAGAAAATATTAGTACTCCATTTAATAATATACAATTTGAGGGTAAAATACTTGTTGCAGAAGATAATTTCATTAATCAAAAGCTTATCAAACAGATACTTGTCAAATATGGTATAGAGGTTGAATTGGCAAACAATGGATTAGAAGCCTTTGAAAAAATCAAAGATAACAGATATGACTTAGTATTAATGGATATACAGATGCCTGTAATGGATGGAATTGAAGCAACTCATGAGATTGTTAATTATGAAAATGAAGAATCATTAACTCATACACCTATTATTGCATTAACTGCAAATGCTCTAAAAGGAGACAGAGAAAGATTTATCGAAGATGGACTAGATGAGTATATTGCAAAACCTATTCAAAATAACGAACTTCTATTTATACTCAAAAAGTTTTTAACTCAAGCCCAAGCACCTATAATAGAAAGAGAGGAAGAACCCTCTACTATAAATGCAAAAAATGCATCAATAAATATGATAAATAGTAATAAAACAGAAGGAATAACTCTACTTATGGAAGAGGATGATAGTGAACAAGAACCCAAACAGATATTAATTGCAAAGAAAAATCCACTTGAAGCACAGATACTATCAAAAGTATTATCAAATTTAAACTATCCCATTGAGATTATTGATGATATTCAGAGTCTAAAATCAAAAATAATGGATAAAAAATATGATATTCTCTTGATTGATAGAGAATTAGCAAAATCAAATAAAGAAATTATTGCTAATCAACATAAAAATATGAATGTCATTTTATTAAGTTTATCAAAAACAGCGAGTAATTTCAATAAAAGTATAATAAAAGAAGAACTTGTAGGTAGAATTCAAATAAATGATTTGAAAAGAGTAATAGATAAATATAGGAGTAATTAATGGTAGGATTTAAGGTTTTGATTG
>JANTFF010000236.1 GCA_024763575.1 Sulfurovum sp. | reverse complement strand
TAAATTTAGGATTAAACTCAAAAGCCTTTCGTGTTCAGACTCGTTGGAGTTTGCTAGTTAGGAAGCCTCTAGCTCTTTAGCTAGAGGTAGTTCACGTTTTAATAGTCTGCACCACTCTTTTTCATTTTCAAATTTTGTAAGGTGTTGACAACCCCAACCACTACTCATATGTAGCTCCTTTACTGATATTTTTTCTTTAATCTTTCTAAAAAAGATATAACTCTACTTTGATAAATCTTATCCTCTTCATTACCAATACATTTTTGAAATTTTTCCAATTGAGATATATCAATTTTTTGTGCAAATCGTTTAATCTCTCTTGTCTCTTTTTCAACTTGAAAAACTAAATGTTCAAAATCTAAACCATTATTAGTAATGATTTTATCAAAATACTCTTTGACTGCTTCGACTAATATCTCTGCTCTCTCTTCATCATGGTCATAAATATCACAAGCTGTTGCATATAATAACTTCTCTTCACATGGACTAATCTCACGGTTGACAGAGACAACTAGTGTCAATAGCTTTGCTCTATACTCCAATGAACTATTATGATAAAGTAGAAGTTCTCTGAAAACCTTTTTAACTTTTCGTCTTAATAATTTTATCATAATATATTTTAACATATTAATTATAAATTATTAACTATGTAATAGGTCATTTACGCTCAAAGATGGCTCTTTCCCCTCCAACATATTATAAACTTCACTCGCAATTGGTAGATATATATTCTCTTTTTGGGCAAGATGATATAGTGCTTTGGTTGTAGGAATGCCTTCTGCTACTTCACCTAAATCTTCTAAAATCTCTTCAATAGATTTTCCCTCTGCTAAACCAATTCCTACTCTATAGTTTCGAGAGAGTGTAGAACTAGCTGTCAAAAATAGGTCACCTGCACCACCTAGAGATAAAAAAGTCTCTATTTTTGCACCAAAATATTCACCAAATCTTGTCATCTCAACTAATCCCCTAGAGATAAGTGATGCTCTAGCATTATTGCCAAGTTTTAATCCATCACAAACACCACTAGCAATAGCTATCACATTTTTATAAGCTCCTGCAACCTCTGCACCAATTACATCACTATCTATATATCCTCTAATATAATCAGGCAAAGCATCGGCATAAATTTGAGCTAGTTCCAAATTTGATGAGCTAATTTTGAGTGCAGTAGGAAGTGATTGTTTAACCTCTGCTGCAAATGATGGACCAGAGATAAAAGCCAATCTATCAGATGGTAGGAAATCATCATATATATCATTGAGAAATGCTCCTCTAGATACCTCAATACCTTTAGCCGCAACTAAAATATTTTGTCCTCTATCCACAAAATTCTCATTCATCCAGTCACGAACCACTTGTGCAGGTAGAGCTATTATTAGATACTTATATTCTAAAGCTTTATCCAAAGAGACAAAGTTATCTATATCTTTATGTTTGCGAGAGGTTATTACCACTTCATTTTTTTGACTATACGCATGATAAAGTGCCTGACCCCATTTACCTGCTCCAATAATTGCTAATTTCACTCTATTATCCTTGTTTACTAATAAACAAGAATTTTAGCATGAAATGAGTTTATTTTTATTAATAATGGATTACTTATTTAAAACTTTAGATTTTGCTAATGCTTTTTCAATCTCCTCTTTGCTTACTTCTCCATCAAGTTTAAGCTCCACATCTCCATCTTTTCCATCGACTTGCATATTCTTAATCTTCTTTTTGGTATCATCACTCATACACTCACACGCACCTGTAGCACAGTTTTGTACCATTTTTACAATCTGCTGTTTCTCTACAACACCTGTAAAGTTGATTTTTACACCCTCATTGGTTTTAAATACATTTTTTTGCATAGGTTTCTCCTCATCCAATAGATTTTCTACATCCCCACTAAAAATAGCTTCAATTCTAGGAAGTAGAGTAGTTTTTATATCATTAAAAGTTACTTCAAACGCTTCATACTCTTTTCCATCAGGGTCTTCAAATCCAATATGAATTGTTGGAACTGCTTTTGGAAACATTGGGCAAGTCTCTTTAGCATGGTCACAAACAGTTACTACTAAGTCAAAATCAATACCATCTAAACTATCAAGAGTTTTAGAGTGATAATTATCCCTCCAAACATTATTTTCTTCTAAGACTTTTTTGGCATTTGGATTTATTCTCCCACTAGGGTTAACTCCTGAACTATAAGCATTTATTCCATCAAGATATTTATTGATTAATGCCTCTGCAATAATACTTCGGCAACTATTCCCTGTACAGAGAATTAATACATTCTTCATTATATACTCCATTTATTTTTTAGGAGTATAGCATATTGTATTTAAAGTATCAATATATCTTGATGTATCGTAGTTATTTAAAGTTAATTTTTTACAACCAATAAAATAGTTCCTCTTCTATTTATATATACTCTTTTTGCTCTATTTTTATATATTTTTAGTGCTTCTATTACATCATCTATACTCTTAATAGGTTGGTTTTCTATCTGTATAATAATATCACCT
>JANTFF010000235.1 GCA_024763575.1 Sulfurovum sp. | reverse complement strand
ATGGAATGATAGAGGTGCATTTGAGCCACTAGATAGTCAAGATTTACCCAAAAAATATATATTAAGTATGTTTCCTTTTCCAAGTGGAAGACTACACATGGGACATGTGAGAAACTACTCTATTGGTGATGCAATGGCTAGATACTATAGAAAACAAGGATACAATGTACTGCATCCAATTGGTTGGGATGCTTTTGGTATGCCAGCAGAAAATGCAGCGATAAAACATGGCAGACACCCAAAAGATTGGACATATTCCAATATTGATTATATGAGAAAAGAGTTAAACAGTTTAGGTCTATCATTTTCAAAAACAAGAGAGTTTGCCACTTGTGATGAGCTATATACTAGATGGGAACAAGAGTTTATAATCAAAATGTTTGAAGATAAATTATTATATAGAGAATCAACTACAGTAAATTGGTGTGAAGATTGTCATACAGTATTAGCCAATGAGCAGGTAGAAGATGGGTGTTGTTGGCGTTGTGATAATCCTGTACAACAAAAAGAGATGCCAGGATACTATATAGATATACTCAAATATGCAGATGAGTTATTAGAAGACCTTAAACTACTAGAGGGTCATTGGCCATCACAAGTTTTGGCAATGCAGAGTAACTGGATAGGTAAATCACAAGGATTAGAGTTTAGATTTAATCTATCTCCTGAGTCTAAAACTAAATTGAGTGATAAATTTGATGGATTTGATGTATTTACGACAAGAGCTGATACTATATATGGCGTAACATATAGTGCATTAGCTCCTGAACACCCTATTGTAAAAGAGTTAATCAAATCTAAACTATTAGATAGTGAAATAGCTTCTAAAATAGAAGCCTTGTCAAATATGAGTGAGAGAGATAGAGCTCAAGCTACAAAAGAGGGTTATGATTTAGGGATTACAGTTATACATCCAATAACAGGTGAGCAGATACCAGTTTGGACAGCCAATTTTGTACTTGCTAGTTATGGTGGTGGTGCTGTTATGGCAGTTCCAACACATGATGAGAGAGATTTTGAGTTTGCTACACAATATAATCTTCCACTTAAATATGTAATTGATGGAGGAGACAAAAATGGGGCATATACAGGAGAGGGCAAATTAACAAATTCAGCCCAATTTACAGGAATGCCAAATACCCAAGCCAAAGAAGAGATAATCAAACTTTTTGAAGATAAAGGTTTAGGTAGAGGAACAACCAACTATAAACTTAGAAATTGGGGTGTCAGTCGCCAAAGATATTGGGGTGCTCCAATTCCATTTGTACATTGTAATAGTTGTGGATTAGTATCTGAAAAAATAGAAAACTTACCAATAGCTTTGCCTGAAGATGTAGAGATAACAGGAGAGGGCAATCCACTAGAAAACCACCCAACATGGAAAAGTTGTAAATGTCCTAAATGTGGAGCAGATGCTATTCGTGAAACTGACACACTAGATACTTTTGTACAATCTAGTTGGTATCAATTCAGATATGCTACTCACCCAAGCAAATGGGAGAGTATAGGAATAGATAAAGATGATGTAAACTATTGGTTTGGAGTTGACCAATATATCGGTGGGATAGAACATGCTATTTTGCACCTATTATATGCTAGATTTTTCACCAAAGCATTAAGAGATTTGGGATTTATAGAAAATATCAAAGAGCCATTTGATAATCTATTGACCCAAGGTATGGTACTTATGGATGGAGCTAAAATGAGTAAATCCAAAGGTAATACAGTTGACCCTGATGAGCTTATAGCCAAATATGGAGCAGATACAGCTAGACTATTTACACTTTTTGCAGCCCCACCTCAAAAAGAGTTAGAGTGGAATGATAGTGCAGTAGAGGGAGCATTTAGATTTTTGCGAAAGCTCTATGATAGAAAATCAAAAGTGACAATCAATAATATGCCTACTATTGACCAATCCAAATTAAATAAAGAAGAAAAAGTAGCTAGAGCAAAAGTATATGAAGCATTACAAAAATCAGTTGGGGTTTATGAAAAAACATTTGCATTCAATACACTTATAGCCTCATGTATGGAAGCACTAAATGCACTAGATAAACAGAATAATGCAGAGGTTTGGAGTGAGGGAATGTATATTATTTTACATCTATTAGAGCCTATCACTCCACATATCTGTGCAGAACTTAGTGAAGAGCTTTTTAATTCAAATAATCTAAAAGGCAAAATAGAGGTAATAGATGAGGTATTTGTTCAAGACAGTATAACTCTAGGTGTAGCAGTCAATGGTAAAAGAAGAGGTGAGATAGAAGTATCAGCCGATGCCTCCAAAGATGAGATTTTGGAAATTGCCAAAGCCAAAGTAGCTAAGTGGTTAGAGGGTAAAAATATAGTCAAAGAGATAGTAGTTCCTAATAAATTAGTAAACTTAGTGGTAAAGTGAACTACCTCTAGCTCTTTAGCTAGAGGTAGTTCACAGAGCTTTTAAGTTCAATCCTCAAATTAATTATTTCAAAAAATTATATTGTATCATAATATTTATCAATCTAGTATAAAAT
>JANTFF010000234.1 GCA_024763575.1 Sulfurovum sp. | reverse complement strand
CCTATGATATTTTTGACAACAGATTATGAGAAAAACGACCATCTAGCATGTACTATTTCTCATAAATTATATGATGTATATGAAGATACACGAATAGCCCAAGAGACAGTATTAGGTGTGGGTGGAGTTAAAATTTTAGAAGCATTAAATCAAAAAATTGATATATACCATCTAAATGAGGGACATGCCCTACCTTTGGCATTTGAGTTATACAAAAAATACAATAGTGTAGATGAACTTAGAAAACATATAGTATTTACTACTCATACTCCAGAAAAAGCAGGAAATGAAGAGCATAATATTTATAAACTCAAACAGATGGGATTTTTCGCAGGTTTAGGTATAGATAAAGTAAAAGAGATTACTCAAACAAGTGATGATTTTTCATTAACTCTTGGGGCATTAAGGCTTTCCAAAATAGCTAATGGTGTATCTAAACTTCACGCAGTAGTATCTAATGAGATGTGGAGTAGTTTTGATAATATTGCTCCTATAATTTCTATTACCAATGCCCAAAATAAAAAATATTGGGTTGATAGTATATTAGATAACGCTTGTGCAAGTAATGAAGATGCAATTTTATTAGATAGAAAAAAACATCTCAAAGAGAGACTATTCAAAGTAGTTGCAGACCAAACAGGTAAACTATTTGACCCTGATGTTTTGACCATTGTGTGGGCTAGAAGATTTGCAGAGTACAAACGACCTAATATGTTGGCTTATGATTTAGAGAGATTTAAAAAATTAGTAACTAATAGCCAAAAACCTATACAGATTATATGGGCAGGAAAACCATACCCATTTGATATGAATGCTATACATATATTTAATGAACTCAACCATCTTTCTATTAGTTATAGTAATGTAGCTGTACTATTAGGATATGAATTATCACTCTCTGCTCTACTCAAAAAAGGTTCAGATATTTGGCTCAATACACCTAGAGTTACTAGAGAGGCTAGTGGAACAAGTGGTATGACTGCTAGTATGAATGGAGTTATCAATTTCTCTATAAATGATGGATGGATGCCTGAATTTAGCAAAGATGGAATAAATAGTTTTATAATTCCTTCTGATTCAAGTTTGGATATAGATACCCAAGATAGACAAGACCATGCTAATATGATGGATATTTTGGAGAACAAGATTATACCTACATATTATGATAATCCAGATGAATGGCTCAAAATTATGAAAAACTCAATGAGAGATGTTGTTCCATATTTTGATGCTAATAGAATGGCTGATGATTATTATACTAAAATGTATAACTTCTAATCAAATTATCTCAAGCTAAAAGCTTGAGATTTAAATATGCTATCCTCGTTGGAAACCTCTAGCAGTCTCAGTATTTTCACCTTGAAACTCTTGTTGTCTATCATCTATCTCTTCTTGGGTTGGAGCAGTTCTATTATGTTCATCCTGTCTAACTTCTCCATCTCCTTGGGTTGGCATGGTTCCATTGTGTTCATTTAAAAACTCTTGATGTCTAGCATCTATCTCTTCTTGAGATGGAGCAGTTCCATTATTGTCACCAAATCCTCCTAAACCACGATGTTCAGCCTCTATATCATGCTGTGTTCTTCTACCTTCTCTAGCTAATCTATCTCTTGTTGCATCTAAATGTGCTTTAGTTTGATTTTTATCAACTACTCTACCATTATATTCTTTTGGTAATTCTGCTTTGATAGCATCATGTATAGCTTCTAATAAATCTTTACTAGGTGGTGTATCCAAAGAACTTAACTGGTCTTTTACTATTCTACCTGCATCTCTAACTAATTGAATACCATTTGATGCATTACCATCTCTGTCCAAAGTTTGAAGTATTTGAGCTACTGTAACATTGTCTTCTAATACAGATACATTATCTTCTAAACTAGATGCATTTACCTCTCTTAGTTTTAACCCACCAAATTTAAATATACAATTTTGACCACTTTCAAAAGTAAATGTTCCATTTTTATCTGTAATACCCTCTTGTGTACCACATTTGAAATCTACACCTTCAACAGCGTCATCTACATAATAACCTTTACCTATTTTTTCTGCATTAGCAGAAACATTATCAGTTGATGAAGCAACAGGAGAAGTAGTTGTGCCATCTGATTTACTATTGTCATTACTACTTCCTCCACCACAACCAACAAGTAAAAGTGTTGCTGTCACTATTGAACCTACTACCAATTTCTTCATTTTTAATCCTTTATATCTTTTTATGGTTAGATTATAATATAAAAGTATTAGCGAAGTATTAGCAAATATTAAAATTTTAAAAAAATAGTTGTTCCTATATTTAATTGACTCTGAATAGAAATTTTGATACCCAATTCATCACAAAGTTTTTTGACAATATGAAGTCCTATTCCTAAACCTCTATCATGCTCTTTGTAAAATCGTTCAAAAACCCTATTAGGATTGGCTATTCCTATACCTGTATCACTTATTTTTAGGGTTTTATTATCTTTTATATAACTTATATTTACCTCACCTCTATCTTTATTATATTTTGAG
>JANTFF010000233.1 GCA_024763575.1 Sulfurovum sp. | reverse complement strand
GAAATATTTGGCATAGTAGTGAGGGATTAATAGTAAGTATAGTGATACTAATAATATTTGTTCTATTTTTTAATCTAAATGAGATTGCTGCGATTGGGTCTATATCTATTCTTTTTATTCATGCTTTAGTACATATTGGACATCTATTACAGATTAAAAAGAGTGGTGCTTCTAAGATATTGGTAATTTTGGCAATTATTACTATAGGTATAGCTATTGTTTTAGCATTAAACTATACATCTAAACACATTCCTAATGTTGGGTATTTTATTGCAGGTGGATTTGTTTTGGCATTTTTATTAGAGATTGGATTGAGACTTGTGACCAAAAGAGTTGTTTCTAAACAAATTTTGTGATTTAATTATCAGAATATTCCAATAAAAAAGAGTATAATTAGACAAATCAAACAAAAGGAAAAAAATGAAAAATAAAATTGAAACAATTAAAAATACGATTGAAAGCTCACCTAAACTATCTGAAGAGCAAAAAAGCTCAAGTTTTAAGATTATAGAAGAATGGGCCAAAGAGGATAAAGCATCTGGAATTTTGTTTGAAAAATTAGCCGAGATTTCAGAAGAGATAGAACCTATTTTAGTTGAATTAGGACTTATATAATATCTAAAGGAGATAAATTATGGATGCAGTAGAAAAAGAGTTAGTTAGTCGCAAAAAAAATATAAAAAAAGAGGTTGAACTACTATTCAAGGCAAATATGAAATTTACAGATTGGGATATTCCTGAAGCAGATGATGAAAAAGTAGCAAAATTATTGCTTGATATTATCAAAGAGGCTGTGGGTGAGATTGAACAAGATATTAATGACGGAAAATACAAAGACTATTAATAATGGCAAAAAACTTAGGTTTTAAAGAACTATTGGCTATAGCCATTGGTGGTATGGTAGGTGGAGGGATTTTTACCATTTTAGGTATCTCTGTATCTATGGTAGGGGCATTAGCTCCTTTTGCTATCGCATTAGGTGGAGTAGTGGCATGGTTTGCTGCTTATGCTTATGTGAAGTTGGGACTATATTATAAAGATGAAGGGGCAACTTATGCCTTTTTCAAACGAACCTATCCCACTTCACATATGGCAGCCTCATTTATTGGGTGGTACACCATCTTTGGATATATTAGTACTTTGGCTCTTTATGCTTATACTTTTTCCTCTTATGCGATAAGTGGATTTGATTTTGCACAAAATGAGGTTATCCGTAAACTTTTGGCTATAGGAATTATATCTATTTTTGCATTGATTAATCTATGGAGTGTCAAAGGTATGGGTAGGATAGAGGATATTATGGTTTATGCCAAACTATCTATATTATTTGTAATCTCTTTGGTACTTATATATTTTGCAAAAGTTGATTTACATACATTTATGACTATGATGCATCAAGATTTTCAATTGACTCCAGTTATGAATATACTTATGATCTCTTCGGTAACCTTTGTAGCTTATGAGGGTTTTCAATTAGTGATTAATGCAGTAAATGAGATGGAAAATCCAGATACCAATATTCCTAGAGCTATCTACTCAGCTATTGTTTTGGTAGCCCTTATATATTTTATTATAGCTCTTAGTGCTGTTTTGGCAATTTCTACAGATGATTTGATACAAAACAAAGAGTCAGCTCTAGCAACAGGAGCAGGTGCTATTATGGGAAATTTGGGTCAAAATCTTGTAATATTTGGAGCAATATTAGCAACTAGTAGTGCTATAAATGGAACACTATTTGGCTCATCTAGGCAGATGGCACGAATAGCAGATGATGGGTATCTACCTCATATTATATCTATAAGAGACAACCATATTCCTAAGTTTGCTATTATAGCTATGGCAATGGTAGCTAGTACTCTTATTGCTATGGGTGGGCT
This sequence comes from Sulfurovum sp., assembly GCA_024763575.1. Taxonomy (GTDB): domain Bacteria; phylum Campylobacterota; class Campylobacteria; order Campylobacterales; family Sulfurovaceae; genus UBA1140. The sequence continues at coordinate 651 of JANTFF010000233.1, read as the reverse complement.
TAGATTGATTTTAGAGTTTGGTAGTATCACATTTTTGTTGGTATCTCTGCTTATGTCTATTGCCAATTTCAAAATTCGTAAAGCCACAAATAGCTCTTTGGTTATTACACTTATCTCTATAGCAGGTCTATTGATGGGAACAGTTCTTATTTTGTATTATGAATTCCAAACTAACCCTGAGCAGTTACTTTTTATTGCAGTAATGTATGCTGTTTTGACTCTTGGTGCTTGGGGATATGCCCATATAAATAAAATTGAAAGGATTTTAAAATGAAACATATATTTAAACGAGTAGTAGTATTATTAAATGAATTAGATAATATAGATAGAGTATTAGAAAAAGCTATAAAATTTTCAGATACTCACAATACAGCATTAGAGGTACTTTTTGTTCATGAAGAGCCTCTATTTGAGATGCCAGACTATTTTTTATCAGATAAAGAGATAGAAGATGAAAAAATAGATAAAGTTAAAATAACCCAAAAGATAGAAGAGCATTTAGAAAAATTTGATATAACACAAAAGATACCTATTTTGGTATTTATAGATGATACAGTTGATAGAACTATAGTATATGGTAGAGAGAGTAGGGATATTCTGTTTATTACAAATTATCATGAGAGTTTGAGTTCTGATTTAATAGAAAAAACA
>JANTFF010000232.1 GCA_024763575.1 Sulfurovum sp. | reverse complement strand
TAGAGTAAATTACTATTTTTTATGCTATAATTTTCTTATGAGAGTTCATAAAATATAAACTATTAAAAAAAATCTCTCTAACTATTATTACAGCTTCAAAGGCATATAACTATTCTCCTTTCCTTTAAATTCAAAAAAATTTGAGGCTGTTTTAACTATAATGTTGCGATGAATACTTTAAAAAAAATCATACTACTATTCTCTATATTTATCGTAACTATTACAGTACTAAACTATCTATATCCACTAGATATACAAAGACTAAATAAACCAAAATCAACACTAATATATGACCGTAATGGAAAACTACTAACTCTCAAACTAAGTAGCGATGGATATTTGCGTATTCCTATAGAAAAAAAAGAGATAAATAGTAATATTAAAAAAATAGTGCTAGGGTATGAAGATAGATACTTCTATAACCATTTTGGGATAAATCCTTTAGCAATAATAAGAGCATTATATTCAAACATAACTAATAAACATAAAATTGGAGCATCTACAATTACTATGCAAGTAGCTAGAATGATGCACCATAAATCAAGAACAGTGAAACAAAAAGTTATAGAGATATTTCAAGCTTTACAGTTAGAGTTTTATTACTCAAAAGATGAGATATTACAACTTTATCTCAATAATGCCCCTTATGGTGGAAATATAGAAGGGTTTGCTTCTGCATCATTTAAATATTTTCATATACCTCCTTCATCTCTATCTCTATCACAAATTGCATATCTAACAAGCATACCCAAAAATCCAAATCGTAATAGACCAAAAGTCAATAGAGATATAAACTCTATCAAAAATCGTCTAATTGATAGATTATATAATATAGGGATACTAAATAAAAAAGAGTACAATAGAGCCAAAAGAGAGGGTATAACTATCAATATTACTCCTCTACCAAATAAAATACCTCATCTATCTGTACAAATAAATAGTGGAACTAAAATAAAAACTACTATAGATTTAAGCCTACAGACAAAAGTCCAACAGCTAATTACTAAACGGTGTAAGGCGTTAGAAAAATATAATATACATAATGGCTCTGCTATTGTAATAGATAATAAAACTATGCAAATATTAGCATATATCGGCTCACAAGATTTTAATGACAATAGATATGGTGGACAAAATGATGGAGTTATAGCATTAGTCTCACCTGGTTCTACTCTCAAACCTCTTATCTATGCCAAAGCATTAGAACAAGGGATTATAACCCCACTAAAAAAACTATATGATGTGCCACTATTTATAAATGGTTATCAACCAACCAACTACTCCAAAACATATCTTGGAGAGGTAACAGCTACAGAAGCACTGCAATACTCTCTAAATATCCCTGCTGTTGAGTTAGATAGACTATTAGGAGACAAATCACTATATGAGATACTAAAAAAGATAAATATAGGTTCATTGAACCAAGCCAAAAGCTATTATGGAAGTGCTTTGGTATTAGGTGGATGGGGATTACCATTAATCAATAATGCAGAACTATTTGCATCTTTGGCTAATGGAGGGGTATATCAACCATCTAGCTATATATTGGATAAAAAATATAATAAAAGGAGAATATTATCAAAAGAGTCAACATATCTAGTTAGCAATATATTAGCCAATGCCCCTAGAGTTGAGTTCTCTTCATCATGGGAGTTTATAAAAGATATGCCCAAAATTGCATTCAAAACAGGAACATCAGCTCATGCCAAAGATATGTTAACTATTGGTTACACTCCAGAATACACAGTAGGAGTATGGTATGGTAATTTCTCAGGCAAATCTAGTAAAGTCTATAGAGATAAATATGCAACAGGATTATATACAGCCTCCCCTACTCTATTTCAAATTTTTCAAATACTAAATAGTAAAACTTGGTTCAATAAACCCAAAAATATTATCAAAAAAAAGATATGTCAAGATGCTATAAAGATAGGTGAATGTAAAAACAAAGTTATAGACAGCCTCATAAAAGAAGTTATACCACATACACCATGTTTAGCTATGAGAGCAGAGGTATTATCATATCTAATCAAAAACCAAACTATAGAGTCTATCGAAAGTCTATCTACTCATAAATGTTATAAACAGTGGACAAATTACAAACCACTTATCACATCACCTATCAACAGTAAAACATATACATTTAACAAATATCTACCAAAAGAACTCAAAAAAACAGCACTACAATGTTACTCATTTAATGCCAATAGTACTATATATTGGCTAATAGATAATCAAACACCTATAATCTCACAATCAGGAGAGAAAATATATCGTTATCTAACTCCTACTAGACACAATATATCCTGTTTGGATGAGGGGGCAAAGATTAGGAGTGTAACTATTGTTAATCAAGAGTTATAAATAGATAAGTATATTTTAATAATTATAAATATATAATAACTCATATTTTAATAAAAAGGAAAAATATGAATAAATTATTAATATTTATTGCACTAGTAGTTATAGGATTAATGTTTCTTGTGACTGAACATCCAGAATATAATCCACTTAATCAACAACAAGAGGT
>JANTFF010000231.1 GCA_024763575.1 Sulfurovum sp. | reverse complement strand
ATACTATGAATAATAGACTTCAAGAAAAAGAGCAAAACTTACTAGCATTAGAGCAGAATATAAGGCTCTATAATCCTAAACTCAAGCATAAAAGTGGATGGGCTGAAGTGATAGTAAATGATAAAAAAGTTTCATTATCCGAAATAAAAGAGAATGATATTTTTACTATAATGGACTTAGATACCAGATTAGAAGTAAAATGTCTTCAAATCCTCTAGCGTGAGTTTTTCAACTCACGAATATATTATAATCCAGTATCACAACTTCTCATATCTCCACTTTGAATACCTTTTCTAAACCACTCAACCCTTTGAGCAGAACTTCCATGAGTAAATGCATCAGGAACTACATATCCTTGTGCCTGTTTTTGTAAAGTATCATCACCAATAGATGATGCAGCATTTAGTGCCTCTTCTATATCTCCTTGCTCTAGTATATGAAATCTCTTCTCTGCATGGTTTGCCCAAACTCCTGCATAACAGTCAGCTTGAAGTTCTACACGGACTTGCAATTGGTTTTCACCTTTTTGACCTCTTGCTTGTTGTTTTAGTTTTTGTACTTTGTCTAGTGTTCCTTGCATATTTTGGACATGGTGACCAATCTCATGGGCTAATACATAAGCTTGTGCAAAATCTCCTGATGCGTTATGTTTTTTGGCTAACTCATCAAAAAATCCTAAATCCAAATATACTTTTTGGTCAGCAGGACAATAAAAAGGTCCCATTTGAGCTGAAGCATGTCCACATCCACTTGTGGTTGAACCTCTGTATAGTACCATTTTGGGCATACGATAGGTTGCACCATGCTGTTTGAATATATCACTCCATACTAATTCTGTATCTCTTAGAACTGTAGATATAAATCTCGCTTCTTTATCATCTAATTTTTTATTTATATGAGTTGAAGTAGTCTGTCCACCTGTTAAATTAGATAGTGGATTAAAGCCTGTAAAATATAAAAATGCTCCTACCCCAATAATAGCCCAACCAAATTTAGTTTTGAGTAGAGGTCTAACTATTGGCCATAGAAACATCATTGTACTCATAGATGGCATACCTCGTCCAGAACTTCCACCACCACTACTTTCACTACTATATCTTCTATCTTCTACATTACTACTTTGGTCTCTATCTTCCCATCTCATTTATACTCCTGATTTTTTCACAAATTATACCACAAGTGATATTTGATTATAATATGGTTTATAAAGGAGTTTATATGTCATTAGCATTAGCAAGGAAGTATCGCCCTGCCACATTTGAAGACCTAATAGGTCAAGAGTCAGTCTCTCAAACACTTAGTTTGGCATTAGAGAGTGATAGATTATCTCATGCTTACCTCTTTTCTGGACTTAGAGGAAGTGGTAAGACCTCTACTGCTCGTATATTTGCCAAAGCTCTTCTTTGTGAAAAGGGGACTACTTCACACCCTTGTGGAGTATGTTCTAGTTGTGTTATGGCAAATGAGGGGCGACATGTAGATATAATAGAGATGGACGGAGCATCTAACCGTAAGATTGATGATATACGAGAACTAATAGAGCATACCAAATATAAACCAGCTATTGGAAGATACAAAATTTTTATAATTGATGAGGTTCATATGCTAACCAAAGAGGCGTTTAATGCACTTTTAAAGACATTAGAAGAGCCTCCTGCTTTTGTAAAGTTTATTTTGGCTACAACAGACCCATTGAAACTACCTGCTACAATTTTAAGCCGAACGCAACATTTTAGATTTAGAAAAATATCTCAACCTATTTTAGAAAGACATTTAGAACATATACTAAATCTCGAAAAAGTAGAGTACGAAAGAGAAGCTATATCAATTATTGCTCGTTCAGGGGCAGGAAGTGTTCGAGATGCTTTAACACTGCTAGACCAAGCTATTGTTTATTCTAAAAATTTTGTAGATATATCTACTATTACAAATATGTTGGGTATTATTGAACCCTCACTTATTGAGAATTTAGTAGATAATATTTTAGGAAAAGATACAAAAGCTATATTGGAATTTGTCTCCATCTCAAGTGAATTTGAGGCAGAGATGATAATAGATGAGCTATCACTATATCTCAAAGATTTACTACTAAGTGGCTCACACAAGATTACTCCTATGAGTATAGAGAGATTTTTTAGAGTTTTAGCAGAATCAAAAACATTATTAAATATAGGAACTGATGGTGAGTTTGTACTATCTTTGACTCTTTTTAAGATGATGGAGTCATTATCAATAGAAGATAGAAAACAAGAGAACAAAATTATACCTAAACCCAAACCTAACAAAGAGATTATAGAAGAAAAACCAAAAGTATTAGAAAATATAGAACTAATAGAAGAGAAAAAAGAGGTTTTAGTAGAGAAGCCTAAAGTAGAGAAAGCAATAGATGGTGGAGTGAAATTATTTGAAAATTTAGTAGCCAAGCTATATGATAGAAATTATGAATTGGGTCAATGTTTTGAATCAAATATCACTTATAACTCTTTTGTCGATAATCGCCTAACTTGGGAATCGGTTGCTACAGATAATAATA
>JANTFF010000230.1 GCA_024763575.1 Sulfurovum sp. | reverse complement strand
TCATAACCCCTCCATTATGAACAATCCCAACTATTACAAAAAGTACCAATGATACTATATATGAGTCATAAATATAATATCCCAAATATATAGCCAAAACTCTAAAACATAGTGTAACTATTTGAATTATAAGTCTAATCTGTTGTAGTCCATATATATTAAACATTACAGTTGTAGGAGGAGATATAAAGCTAAATAGAAACCAAAATATAGCAATTTCTGCAATAAGCCCAGACTCTGCCCACTGTTGACCAAATATAAATGCAAATAAATCTTCTCCAAAAATTAAAATAATAAGTAGTGGAGCAATAAAGAGTTTGAGAAGTCCCAAAGTTGTTTTGAGATATAGAGGATAAATATCCTCACCCCTAGAGTACATTTTTGAAGCTTTTTGATAAAATACTGCTCTAGTTGAACTAGATACCAATAAAAGAGGTGCTTGCATTGCTCTATATGTCAATGAATAAAATCCAGCAATAGCAGGAGAAAAGAGAGATGTAAACATCAAAAGAGGTATATTTTGAGAAAAAGAGTTAATAAGAGTTGATAGACTTTGATATTTAGGAAAATTCTTATGTCTTTTCATATTAACTCCTAGCCGTCTCTTTGAGAGATACTTCAGTTGTAATGTCTGCTTTTTGATATGAAACTGTACTAATATCAAAAGAGCAGATATATCAGATAAAACTTTGCCAACAACTAATCCATTTAAACTAAAAATATATCTACTAATAGATTGAATAGTTACAGTTGTAAAAGATGCAATAACTTTAGTTGTTGCAATTTTTTTATAAAACTCTATTCTTATAGAATAAGCATCAAAAATCTGCATTAGTCCTATTATAAGTGTAGAGATAGGAAGTAGCCATATTAGATAACTACTGTTTTCAAAATAGTTTAAAAAAAAGTCATAAAATACAGATAATACAACAGTTAATAAAACTACTATAGTAATAGTTACTAATATAGATAAAAAGACCAAAGCTTGTGCATCTCTATCTGATTTGGGTAACATAATGGCTTGTTCATAATTACCACTAGATACCATACCTATCATAGTAGCCAACGCAAAAAATAGAGAATATAATCCAAATTCCGTAGGATTATATAATCTAGTCAAAATAGGTATAAAACCAAATGATACAATTTGAGCCATTAATGTACCTGACATTAGTGTCATAATCTGTAACAGATAAGTACTTTTTTTTATCTTTTTTATAAATTTATTCATATATTTTAAATCATCTCCCTATACTGTTTAGTATAGTATATCAACTTTAAGCTTTGTTTTAAAATGTTTTTTAATGTTTTGAAAAATATTTTTAAAATTTATTATTTAATTAAGAGTAATTTTATCCGATTTAGATTATAATACTCTCAACAAACAAAATATAAGGAAATAAAATGGCAACAGTAACATTTAAAAATGATACAGTATGTAACTTAGCAGGTAATGAAGTAAATGTTGGAGATACAGCTCCAGTAGTAACAGTAGTAAATTGTGACCCAATGCTACAAAATGAAACAGTAGGTGGTGAAGGTAAAGTTCAACTTGTAGTTGCAGTTCCATCATTGGATACTGGTGTATGTGATGCAGAAACTAGAAGATTTAATAGTGAAGCAGCATCTTTAGATGGTGTAGAAGTTATTACAGTATCTATGGATTTACCATTTGCAGCAGCTAGATGGTGTGGAGCAGCTGGTATTGATAATATCAAAGTATGTTCAGACTTTAGAAACAAAGATTTTGCTAACGCTTATGGTGTACTTTTGGCTGATGGACCTTTAGCTGGAATTTTAGCTAGAGTTATTTTTGTAATTGGTAAAGATGGTAAAGTAGCTTATAAACAAGTTGTACCTGAAATTACACAAGAGCCTAACTATGAAGAAGCTCTTAACGCTGCAAAAGATGCTCTATAGTAGCTAACAATTATTAAATTTCATCATGGGTTGTGAAACTCATGATACATTAACATCTCTTTCTCCTTTAAATAGCCTCTCATTATAGAGAGGTTATAATCCCAACTATGAAATACACACCAAAACAGATAGAAAAGTATCAACGACAAAGATATATATCATTTTTAGAAAAAGTAACCAAAAACCTATTTAAGATGTTTAGAAACAGTGATACAACCCAAGAACAGTTTCTAAAAAAGTTTCAAGAGTTAAAAGATAATTTGGATAAGCAAATAGATATACAACTCAATTCAGAGTATCATGAACAGATGAAAAGCTATATATATAATCTATATAATGAGTGTCAAAATGAGTTTATATTAGATAATATCAGAGAAATTAATATGACTCACCTAAATAGATTACAAAAGCTCAAAAATAGAAACTCCTATAAAAAAGATAAACATAAACATAAAAGCAAAAATGAGGATTGGGGTTAGAGTTCAGACTGGGATTGCCCTTGTTGGATTGATATTTGTGTGAACTACCTCTAGCTAAAGAGCTAGAGGCTTCCTAACTAGCAAACTCCAATGAGTCTGAACACGAAAGGCTTTTGAGTTTAATTCTAATTTAGA
>JANTFF010000229.1 GCA_024763575.1 Sulfurovum sp. | reverse complement strand
AAGTTGTTAAAGATTTGAAAAAAGATGAAATTGTAAAAGCTCTTACAGCATATAGAGCAAAAGATCCTAAATTTGGTGGTCCAATGAAAGGTATTATGCAAGGTCAAGCAGCAAAACTTACAGATGAAGATATTAAAAAAGTTGCTGATAAATTTGGAAAATAATTTTTCCTAATTGTAATTATATTACAAATACCTCTACCCCTTGGGGGTATTACTCTTTTCTCTCTATTTAAACATCTTTTTTAATTTCTATTTGGTTATAATCTATCTAAAAAAGGCATAGTTATGTTTGCTATATTTGAACGAAATAATCAAGTCAATAGTGGAAAAATCTTTATGGGTAGTACGGAAGAGACAAGAGATACTCTCATTGATAGAAAAAGTCCTTATAGTGGTGAGGTGGTATCAAGAATGCCTCTATGTAATGCAGAAGATACTAAAAGAGCATTAGAGATTGCCAAAAGAGCAACCAAAGATACTGCTTCATCTCCTCTACACCAAAGAGTATCATGGTTAGAAGATGTAGCAGATAAACTAAGAACTTATAGAGAAGATATAGCACTAACTATCGTTGATGAGGTCGCTAAACCATTAGCTTTTGCTAGAGTTGAAGTTGATAGATGTATAGAGACTATAGAGTTAACAGCCAAAGAGTTAGTAGCACTTCATGGTGAGACCATTCCTACCGATATAGCTCCAAGTGGCAAAAAAACTATAGCATATTTTACTAGAGTACCAGTGGGTGTTGTAGCTTGTATTACCCCTTTTAATTTCCCTTTAAATTTAGTTGCACATAAAATCGCTCCTGCTTTGGGTGCAGGAAATGCTGTTGTACTCAAACCCACTCCCGAAGCTCCATTAACATCATATAAATTAGCCAAACTTTTCAATAGCTCCAAATATGCTATCAAAGATGCCCTCTCTGTAGTTTATGGAGATGTAGAGGTAGGTAGCACATTAGTTAAAAGCCCAATTCCTAGAGTACTTTCATTTACAGGTTCTGTTCCTGTGGGTAACATTATCACAAAAGAGGCAGGAATTAAAAAGGTAAGTTTGGAACTAGGAGGAAATGCAGGTACATATATTGACAAGAGTGCTGATTATATATATGCCTCTAAACGGTGTGCTATTGGTGCATTTATTAATAGTGGTCAGGTATGTATATCGTTGCAGAGAATATTTGTTCATCAAGATATTTATAATGAATTTGCAGAAGCTATAGCTATAGAGAGTGGGAAACTAAAAGTGGGTTCGCCTTATGATGAAGATACATTTATGGGACCATTAATAGATAAAGAGTCTCTAAATCGTGCCAAATCTTGGGTAGAGAGTGCAAAAAATGAAGGAGCAACTATTTTAACAGGAGCAGAGGTTATTGATGGTAGTTTCGCTCCAACTGTAATGGCAGATGTGAGAGATGATATGAAAATAGTTTGTGAAGAGGTGTTTGCTCCTATTGTAAGTTTGGTCAAAGTTAGCTCTTATGAAGAGGCTATAGAGAAGATGAATGATTCTCCTTATGGTCTGCAATTTTCTATATTTACTAATGATTTGAAACTTACTCAGAGATTTATAGATGATGCACAGTGTGGTGGAGTGGTAATTAATGATATTCCTACACTTAGATTTGATGTTCAGCCTTATGGAGGAAGTAAACTATCAGGGATTGGTAGAGAAGGACCAAAATGGGCGTTGGAAGAGTTTACCGAGATTAAAAGTATAGTTATATGTTAATGCTATACTTCACTAAAAAATAAAAGGATTAATTTTTATGGAATATATGTTTGAGGCAGGATTTTTGGGTACTAGAGCTCCACTTTTTATGGATGAGGTTATGATAATTGTAGCACTATTACCATTTTTGATTGGGTTAGGTATATGGTTGGCTATATTAGGGCATCACAAACTACATTATCGTTTTCAGACTATACTGTTTATGGTCACTGTAGTAGTATTAGGATATTTTGAATATGGTACAAAAGTAGGTGGAGGATTTAAAGAGTATATAAAAGATAGCTCTATAGAAGCAACTTTGGCTTTATCTTTTTTGATATTTCATATTATAATCGCATCTATTACAATAATAATGTGGGCATGGACACTCAAAGTATCATTTGCAGATAGAAAGAGAAAAGCTCTACCTGGAGTCTATTCTTCTAGTCATAAAAAATCAGGTAGAGTAGTTGCTTTTTTAATTTTATTAACCTCTGTAACAGGTGTAGGTGTATATTGGATACTTTTTATAGGTTAATTAAATTGTGTTACATCTTTCTAAAACACTCCATAATCTTATCTTTTACAGTTGAGACTATAGGGGCATCTTTTGACTCACTTTTAGTATATCCACATCTATTAAAAATATCCAATGGTGGCTCTGCTGTGGTCACTTTTAGATTTTTAAACTGATAAATAAATTTCTTATCTTTATAACTAATATCGAGCAAGGTATCACAATCTTTATCTTTTGTCATTAGGCTTTTCCCTAAAAATTTATGATATGGTGACTCTTTGATAGGTTTTAGATAAAAATCTTTCC
>JANTFF010000228.1 GCA_024763575.1 Sulfurovum sp. | reverse complement strand
AACACGAAAGGCTTTTGAGTTTAATTCTAATTTAGAAGGTCAAAGGCTAGTTCCTAGCCCAAACACCATTTTATTATAGATAGCTTTTCAATAAGCAGAGAACGGGGTTTTCTTGAAGTTTTTTGATAAAATTAAACAAAATATCCACAATTATTTGATATTCTCATTTTCGGATAAAATTAGTATTAAATAATAAGGATATTTTAAATGAAAAAAACACTATTAGGAGTACTTTTACTAGGTTCATCTCTATTTGCAGAGGTAACAAATGTAACTGTAACACCAAAATTTGTCAATAGTACAAAGCTAAAAATTATAGATATACGAACCAAAAGTGAGTGGAGGGAGACAGGAGTTGTAAAAGACTCTTATCCTCTTACATTTTTTAATGAGAAAGGAAACTATGATATTGATGGTTTTTTAAACTCATTAAATAAAATAGTTAAAAAAGATGAAAAGTTTGCTCTAATTTGTCGTACAGGAAGTAGAACTGGTATGGTCTCTAACTTTTTAGGAAACAAGCTTAATTATCATGTAGTTAATCTCAAAGGTGGAATAATGAAACTAATGAGAGAGGGTTACAAAGCAGTTCCATATAAATCTAAAAATTAGATTTATAGTATGAATGCCTTTTTCATTATTTTCTCTATTTTTTCAAATGAAAATTTATGATTTGTAAAATACTCAAAGGCAATAACTCCTTGATATAGTAACATATCACTACCATCTTTTGTAGGTCTATTATGCTTTTTAGCAAACTTTAAAAATGGAGTATCTTTGCCATAGATTACATCTATACATGCTTTAGATATTGGTACTACTTGTTGAAGTATCTCTATAGGGCAGGGTAAGGAGTTATCTTCTAATCCTGCTGATGTCATATTGACTATCAAATCAAACTCTTCTATTTTGAAATCTTCAAATGTGTAGGTTTGAAATCCTTTTGCCTTATACTGTTCCAACCTCTTAGCACTTCTATTTAATATAGTTACAGAGTATCCAGCATCTTTTAGTACTACTGATGTAGATTGTGCTGTTCCTCCTGCTCCTAAAAATAGAACTTTTTTTATATTTTTAAACTCTTTTATAGCCTTTAAAAAACCAGGTGCATCGGTATTATATCCATATAACTTATTATCTTTTTTGATTATAGTATTTACTGCTTCTACCTTTTGAGCAAACTCATCTAACTCATCACATGCTCTAAATGCCTCTTCTTTATGAGGAACTGTTATATTAGCCCCTGTGATGTTTAGTTCAAAAAACTTACTTCTAAGTTTTGAGCCATTTTCTAATCTATATCTACTGTAACAAGCTTTATAGTCTAAGCCTTTGAATGTTAGATTGTGCATTAGTGGGGATTTGGAGTGAGATACAGGGTTTCCAAATATTGTAAAAAGTTGCATTAGAGTTTCTCCATATCTTTGATAGTAGCCAATAATGCTCCAAGTTTATTTTTGACTTCCAAATACTCTAGTTCAGGTATAGAGTCAGCCACAACTCCAGCACCTGCTTGAAGTGTAATAGAGTCTGGTTTTATAAGTGAAGTTCGTATAGCAATAGAGCTATCCATCTCTCCATTAAATGCGAAATACCCAACTGCTCCAGAGTAGAAACCTCTCTTTAGTCCCTCATATTCTGCTATTAGTTCCATAGCTCTAATTTTAGGTGCTCCTGTCATAGTCCCTGCTGTAAAAGTGGCACGAAATAGGTCAAAGGCATCTTTGCCATCTGCAATTATTGCTTCTACATCACTAACCATATGCATAACATGTGAGTATCGCTCTACTCTCATCATATCAGTTACCTCTACAGTTCCTATCTTGGCAACTCGTCCTACATCATTTCTACCCAAATCTATTAGCATAAGATGTTCTGCACACTCTTTTGGGTCGTTTAGCATCTCTAGTTCTAACTCTTTATCTCTAGCGTGTGTTTTACCTCTTTTTCTAGTTCCTGCAATTGGACGCAGTAGTATTTCATTATCAGTTAATTTTACCATAACCTCTGGAGAAGAACCACATATAGAGAACTCTTTGAAATCTAATAGAAATAGATAAGGTGATGGGTTTTTAGAACGAAGTAGTCTATAAAAACTTAGAGGGTCAATTTTTCCTTTTTGTGTATATCTATTTGATAATAGAATTTGAAAAACATCACCACTTCTTATCATCTCTTTTGAGTCAACAACAAGTTGTTTAAATCTCTCTTCTTCTATAGAGAATTCTCCCTCTCCTTCTAATATAGCAGGTGTAAGTGGTTGAGGTTCGGAACTATTATGTAATAAGCTCTCTATATCGGCTACTTGTTTACTATATCTTTCATCATTTTGTATAATAGTAAGTGTAGCTGTTTTGTGAGAAAAGGCTAAAATAATAGCAGGTCGAACTAAGTCCAAATCAGGGGTATCTAGTGGGTCATTTAGACTGTCCATATATGGTTTGAGAACAGGTTCAAAAACCTTTACCATATCATAACCTATAAATCCTATAAAGCCATCTACAAAAGCAAATCCAGCCTCTGATGCTATCTGTTTATATTTTTCTTGGTCTAATTTTTGATAAAAATTT
>JANTFF010000227.1 GCA_024763575.1 Sulfurovum sp. | reverse complement strand
CAGATATAAAAGGGTTAGCAGGAGATTTAAATTCAAGTAATGATTTTAACAATACAAAATTGGTTAATTTTAAATTGGATATGAGCGAAATTCCTGCTGTTCAATCTTTTAGAGATACGATAGATGCAAATATGAAACTAATTCCTGAACCTACTGCTAATGAGTTAAGAAGAATAGTTATTACAACTATTTTAGATACACAACCTATTGAAGAGCTTAGAAAAACTATGAATGGTATTGTATCCCCAATAATGGATGAGGTTCGAAATATAGCCGTTGATTTAATTAGTTCAGCAAATAATGTTGTATATGATGTATTAAAACAGCTTAGTAAAGTTGCACAAGAGACATTGGCAAAAGCAACAAGTGTAGTTAAAAAGATGCCTCTAAAATCAGCAGAAATGGATGGTTATGCACATATAGCAGGAGATGAATTAGAGAGGGTTCATATTGGAGCTAAATGGGCTATTGATACAGGAAATAAAGATACATCTTATAACTTTAATGGTGCATTAGATATGGCTAGATGGAGTGTAAATGGAAAAGCAGGTTGTGGAGGTAACTCTGATGACGATTCTAATATGGATGTAAAAATATCAACTCGTGATATTAAAATGGATTTGGGTTCTAAAAAGCTATCTATTGACCGTCTATATTTTGGATTTACACTTGCAAAGGCTATTCCAGTTGGTATTATGGGTGGAGTTGAATCCAAAGAGGGATTTGATTTTAATGAATTTAAGTTATATGATATGGCATTGGCTGCTGGAATTGGAACTATAGAGACATATTTAGGTGCAAAAAGTTCAGCTATATTTGAACAATATCAATTACAAGTGGCATTTTTATTAGGAAAAACATGTGGCAAAGAGATAATTATGTCATTAGACCCAGAAGTTGGCAAATTTATTACTCTACCTCAAAATGTATTTAAAGGGGCATATATTCGTGGAGGAGCTAGTTTCCCTATATGGAATAATGGTTGTGCCTTGACCGTTGGAGTATCTGCTGATATGGGAGTTTGGTTACTTATCCCTGGTACTTATGGCGGATTAATTGGAGGTGGTGCATATGGACAAGCCTTATGTATTGCTTCACTAAAAGGAGCAGTTAAAACTATGTTTGAAAAATCTGGAGATAATATTAAATTCGTAGGTTCAGGTTGGGGTGCTGCTGGTGTTGGTTGGTGTGAACCAAGCAAATGGAGTAGTGTTTCAAGAAGCAGACATGATAGTTGGTGTGGTACAGGTGATGCTCAATTTGGAGCATCATATAATAATGGTTGGCATTTAGACCCTCCATCTACATCAGCAGTACATTAAAAAGGAGTAGATTATGAAAAAGATAATTATATTTTTAATTATGATAATAGGGGTGACACTTTATGGTGTTGCCCAAGATAAGACTTTCTATTTTATTGGAAAAAGTACACAAAATGGTATCTATCTAAGATGGGATGATACTGAAGGTAATTTTCCAAAAGATAGTAATATTAGTTTAATTCAACTTAAACGATATAATAAAGTAATATTGGAGTTTGAACCAAATGAGATAATGAGTGAAGATGAGATAAAAGCTTTATACTCAAATGCTCAAAATATAAATAGTCTCAAACAGGTTATATCTATTATTGCAAAAAATAGTGACGCTACTAGTGGATGTACGGGAGCAAATATGAGTAACTATGCTACTAAAATAAAAGAGTGTTTGAGTAATGATTTTTGGAGATATGCATCACTTAAACTTAATTTTAATTTAGCACAAGTATCCTATAGAGCCTATTTAGATAAAAATACATCAACTAAGTTAAATACGAATACAATAGATTATGAGTTAAATGCAATTACAATAATTGATGATGAACATAATCAAACACAGCGTTTAGGTAAAATCTCTATTAACCCAAAAAAATCCAATAGAATTTTGTCAGCAGAAAAGTTCCATCAAGTTTATCAAAGAAAATGTAATGCACCAGAGTATGCAAAAGATGATTATACTATAGCTCTTACTTGGAAAAATGGAGGTACTAAAACAGACTCTTTTGCTAATAGCATGATGATATCAGGATATGATATATATCGTGATAAACAATATTATACTAATGCACAAAATTTTAGTTCATTATTAAATAGTGCTACAATAGATGATAATGGTGAGTATCAAATCCCATCATTAGAAAAAGTCAATAACTCATTGATACTATTATCTAACCAAGAAGATACAAATAAAGCTATATTTTTGGAAACCAAAGATAGATTAAAAAAGGCAGGATTAAAACCTGATGACAAGAGATGGTATTATCTAGTACCAAGAGATTTTACAGGTGCATATGGCAAGGCTACTGCAAAATTAATTACTATTCCAAATTTACTTCCACCACCAACTCCTTGGGGAGTTAAAGTTATAGAAGATAATAAGAAAATGGAGTTAATTTGGGAGAATGTGAATGCAAAAAGTTATTTTAATCACTATAAAAATAATAAAAAATTCTGTAATTTTAATACCCTAAATCCAAAAGAGAGACTTCTATTTGTAGATAGAGATAAATCTTGTGGTAATAATGAGATAGAGGTTA
>JANTFF010000226.1 GCA_024763575.1 Sulfurovum sp. | reverse complement strand
TTATAATACTTTTTTAAAAAAAGGATTATATAATGAAAAAAATATCATTAATGTTTGTATCTTTGCTTTTTGTCTTAAATATTACAGAAGCTAAGACTATTGAGGTAGATTATAAAGTAGAATTTGGAATTATAGGAGAGATAGGTGTCGCACATGCCAAATTAACAAGGCATAAAAGGAGTTATGTAATAGATATTCAATTACAATCAACGGGACTAGCCAAAACACTTTCTGGAAATAGAAGAGAGAGACATATCTCAAAAGGACATATAGAAAAAGGTCTAATGGTAAGTGATTTGTATCAGATTATAAAATCACATGGTTCAAAAACTAGTGATAGAGTTTATACTATTGACCATCATAAAAAAAAGGTTACTAGAGTAGATGAAAAATATAAAAATGGTAAAATATATAAAAAGAGAACAAAAGTTATGGATGACTATTCAAAAGATGATTTGTTAACACTCTATTTTAACTTAAACAGTTATATCAAAGATAAAAATAGCTCAAAAGATTATCGTTTCCATGCAGTAGGTGCAGAGATACAAGATGGGTTTGTAGATATTCATATTCCAAATAGTAGTGAACTACCTGAATATAAAAAGATGTTAGGAGATGATGGTTCTTGGTATGCTAGAGCAATAGTAAATCAAAAGATATTCTCTAGTGACAAAGGTGAGCTAATGTTAAGTATAGGTAATGATGGAATTACCAACAAAGCTGTTTTAAAAGATTTAATTTTCTTTGGAGATATTCGAGCATTTAGAGTAAAATAGTAGGGGTATTTTTGAAAAAATATATATTAGGTATAGATAGAGGTATTCTGTTTATGCTTTTGGCATCACTATCATTTGCATTTATGGGTGGTTTTGCCAAGGTTGTTAGTCAAAAATTTGCAGGTGTTGAGGTTACATTTTTTAGAAATATTTTTGGGGTGGTATTGGTTGGATTTGCAATATATAAATCACCACTCAAACAGATAGGTGGAAAACCTCTACTCCTATTTTTTCGTGGGGCTATGGGATTTTTGGCTCTTTTGGCATACTTTTATATTATCGCTTATATGCCTTTGGGAGAAGTGGTTACTTATAATAAAACTTCACCTATATTTGTAGCTATTTTTGCATATATATTTTTGGGTGAGAAACTAAATAGATGGGCTATTTTTGCTATTATATTGGGGTTTGTGGGGATTGTAATGATTGCACAACCACAAGGAGGTTCATTTGATAAGTATGATATTTTAGGTATCTTTTCAGGTTTGGGGGCAGCACTCGCATATACATCTATTCGTGAACTTAGAACCTATTATGATACTAGAGCTATTGTAATGAGTTTTATGGCTGTGGGTACTATAGCTCCACTTATACTTATGTTAATAACTCCATATATCAATCCACCAAAAGCAATTGATTTTATGTTTGCACCATTTATTATGCCTCATGGTATTGAGTGGTTTTATCTAACTATGATGGGGTTATCTGCTACATTTTCCCAAATTATGATGACAAAAGCTTATGAATACACCAAAGCTGGAATTGTAGGAACTATTAGTTATTCTAATATTGTATTTGCTATCATTATTGGTGTCGCATTGGGTGATGAGTTTCCCAATTTTATAACTATTTTTGGTATAGTTTTGGTTATTACTTCAGGTTTATTAGTAGCTTTTTCTAAAGGTGAACGGTAAAGCCATTAATACAAACGCACCAATAAGAAGAAGTGTAAGATTATCTACAAAGTAGGGTAGGACAAAAAGTCCTACTCCACCAATTAGAGGCATAATCTTTCTCTGTTGTTTACCATAGGTAAAGTAACCCATATGTTAGAAATACCCCAAATAAATATTGATGAGTTAAACATATATAACTATTCGTCTATCTCTCTACCATTGGTAGGTTGAATTGGTCTATTATTATTTTTATTTATCTCTTTGTGCATTGCCTCAATTTGTTTTTTTGATGCAGTTTGAGGTGTTTTTAATACAAACCATTTAACCTGTTCGCTACATGGTGGAGTAGTTAATGAACCCATAAATTTATAGTAATCTTTGTTTGTAGGCATCATATTTTTGACATCATCAGCTGTTAAATTAATATCAACTGCTTGATTTTCTTTTAATGGAAATTTACTTTCAATTTGTTTTAGTATAGGATTTTCTGCCCCCTCTTCAAACATTACACCAATAACTGCTAAGTCACCATCTTTTGTAGCATGTACAAAGTGTGCTTCCATTGGATAAGAGACACCTTTTATATGATTTTCACTTGGTGTATGAAAATGGAACTGTTTAAGTTCATATGGTACTTTGTCAATAGTAAATATACTTCCTGAATTGATATTTACTTGAACAGTATGTCCATTATTAATTTCACTTTTAGAGCTTGTTGTATAATTTAAATTAATAGCTGTTAGATTAATATCTTTTGTTGCTAAAATATCAATAGGTGTTTGCTGTTTACCCTCTTTACACATATGGAATTTTTCATTTAAATCTCCCCAATGAGCTGGATTTACATCTCCACTATATCCCCAATGTTTATGTTGGTGTTCAGTATGTTTTGCATTATCATTATGTAC
>JANTFF010000225.1 GCA_024763575.1 Sulfurovum sp. | reverse complement strand
GTTGATAACAAATTTAATACATTTTATCTTTAAACTATTATTTTTAGGCTATTTGCGAATGGTTGAAACACTCTTTATAAAAAATTAAGTTAATTTATAACATAAATATATGCTTTTTATTATAATAAATATGATATAACTTTGAAATAAGGAACTATTTAAATGATGTTTAAAAATAAAAAAGTAATTATATTTGATTTGGATGGGACACTAATAGATAGTGTCCCTGATTTGGCTGTAGCTGTAAATTATATGCTTGAAACTCTAGGGCGAGAAAAATTTAGTGAAGATACTATTCGTCAATGGGTTGGGAATGGTGCAAAGATATTAGTAGATAGGGCTTTATCTGCTAGTAGTGAGATTGACGACTCAATTGACCCAATATTTAGACAAAAGGCATTAGATATTTTTCTAAACTTTTATGAGAAGAATTTATCTATTTATACTGTAGCATATCCAAATGTTATAACTACACTAAAATCATTAAAAAAAGAGGGATATACTCTAACAATCGTAACCAATAAACCTTATAAGTTTGTAGAACCAATATTAAAAGGATTGGGTATTTATGAGCTATTTGAGTTTTATTTAGGGGGTGATAGTCTAAAAGAGAAAAAACCTCAACCAGAACCTCTGCTTTATGTTTGTGATAAGTTAGATGTATCTATATATGATTGTCTAATGGTAGGAGATTCCAAAAATGATATACTTTCTGCTAATGCTTGTGGAATGGATAGTATAGGTGTTACTTATGGTTATAATTATGGAGAGGATATTTCTATTTATAATCCAAATGAGGTTATTGATAATTTTGCTGATATTATATCTTTATTGAAATAGAGAGGTGTATTTATGGAAAAACCAAAAATAGCTATAGTCGGTGGTGGTGTTGCAGGTTCTACAGCAGGACTCTATTTAAGTCAATTAGGTTTGGATATTACATTATTTGAACAAGGTGAAAGTTTGGTAAGTGGTCCTCCATTTTGTCATCTTCATGCAGGAGGTAATCTATATCGTGAAATATCTGATGAACAGTGTATTACACTACTGCAACAATCTATTGACCTTTTGAGATATTATCCATATGCTATAGATTATCGTCCTACAGTTATTGCTATACCTACTGATGATGGGGGAAAACCAGAAGATTTATATAATAGACTTCATAAACTTAGAAATGAGTATCAACTTCTCATAGACAAAGACCCACTCAATAGAGTTTTAGGAGATAGTAGTGATTACTTTCGGTTATATAGCAAAGATGATATAGAGAGATTAAAACAAAAAGAGATTATCAAAAATCCAAAAAGTTTAGATGATTGGTTAATTCCAGTTGCTCACGATGTTGATTTGGAAAAGATACAGTTTCCTCTAATTATGGTACAAGAGTATGGATTAAATCTATTTCGTCTAGGTGGTGGAGTGACATATCTATTAAACCAAAGAGATAATGCTAGAGTTCTTTTTAATACCAAAGTAACAGATATAAAACCAAAAAACAATAGAGAGTCATGTATATTAGAGTATGAACAAGATGGAGAAAAAAAGAGGTCTAAATTTGATTATCTAATAAATGCTACAGGGTTTAGAACAGGAACTATAGATGATATACTAGGATTTAAAAGAGATAGATTAGTAGAGTTTAAATCAGCCTATGTAACTAAATGGGAAAATTCAGATATACTATATCCAGAGATTGTTTTTTATGGAGAGAGGGGAACACCTAGAGGTATGGCACAGTTTACACCTTATCCCAATGGCTATTTCCAAATACACGGTATGACACCATCTATTACCCTATTTGACAAAGGATTAGTCAAAAACTCAACTAATAGTTCTCAACCACTCTTAGAGCCAAAATTTATAAAGAAAATAGAACATAAATGGGAAGAGAATGAGGTAGAAGAGAGAACCAAAGCTTCAATATCCCACATATCTCAATATATTCCGAAATTCAAAACAGCCAAAGTAGCATCTAAACCTCTATTTGGAGCTCAACAAATCCCAGGAGTTGACCCAACACTTAGAGCCTCTGATGTATCTTTTGAGGGTGATAGATATGCTAGATGTGAGATTGTCAAAGCTTCATCAGTTTTGAGTATGATTGATGCTATTGTAGAAAAGCTTATTAAGCTTAAATATTTAGATAGTAGTGTTTATGGTTTGCGAGATTATAGCTTTTTGGAAGATTTAGATGAAGATATTATAAATTTATTATCCAAATCTATATGTGAGATTAGAGATTATCCTATTGATATGGCTGATATTAATAGGAGTAGTATAAGGCAAGAACCTTAAAAGTGGAGGTTTAGCTAAAACTTTTAACTATAATGAAATTTACAAGAGATAATTATAAGATTATCTTCTTCTACCTTATAAACAAAACGATGTTCATCTGTAATTCTCTTTGACCAATAACCTTTTAAATTATTTTTTAGAGGTTCAGGTTTACCTATTCCTGAAAATGGCTCTCTAATACTTTCTTTGATTAACCGTTGAATTTTTTTAAATATCTTTTTATCTTCAATTATCCAATTATTATAATCTTCCCAACTCTTCCCAACAAAAGAGATAGTCATAAA
>JANTFF010000224.1 GCA_024763575.1 Sulfurovum sp. | reverse complement strand
CTTAGTTATAGTGGACAATCTCCTGTTAATATTATCTATTATCTTCTTATTGCCGTGATATTTCCTATTTTTAGTATGATAGTTACTCTACTCTCTATGATAACACATGGAAAAATGTCGAATTTTTTTACTCTGCTATTTCCTCTACATTGGATAGAAAAATTACTCAACTATATCTCTTTTCGGAAAAAGTTATCAAATTTCAAAATACCATTTTCATTAGAGTTATCCAAATGGTTATTTATCGAGAGACTACAACTATTTTCACTTATTTTTTCTATAGGGCTGTTTATCTCTTTGATAGTTATGGTGGTAGCTACAGATATAGCCTTTGGTTGGAGTAGTACACTTCAAATCTCTTCTGAATCATTCCATACAGCACTATCTTATATTGCAATAGCATGGGCAAAAATAGTTCCATCTGCTATTCCATCATTGGAGCTAGTGGATATAAGTCACTATTTTAGATTGGGTGAGAAACTAGATAACTCTATGATACACAACGCTGATAAATTAGGAGCTTGGTGGAAGTTTTTGGCTATGAGTACACTATTTTATGCTATTGGTTTGCGTTTTGGCTTTTGGCTTTTTACCAAAAAGTTGTTGCACAATCAGATAGAAAAAGAATTTTTAGCAGTAGATGGTGTAAAGAAAATATTAAGAGAGTTTAATAAACCTTTTATCTCTACACAAGCACCACAACCAGAAAAACACCTAAATATAGTAGAGAGTATTAAAGAGAAGATAATTCATAAAGAGAAAGAAAAAGATAAATATACTGCACTATTGGGTTGGAATTACTCTAGCGATGAGATGAAATTAGCCAATGATACCACAGCTATAACAGCCAAAGATATATTTGTAGTAGGTGGAACTAATAGTTTCACCCAAGATAAAGATATAGCCAAAAGACTTAGTGGTAAAGTGGCTTTATATATCAAATCATGGGAGCCACCAATTATGGATTTTGTTGATTTTTTGGAGATGCTTATTGATAATAGAGACATTGAAAAAGTGGAAATATATCCATTGGGAACAGTAGGAAAATATTACAAAAATAGTCCAAGAGATATTTTTATATGGAAGCGAAAAATTGACACACTACAATCAGATAAAATAGGGGTTATAAATAATGAACAGTAGTATATCTTATCCACAATTTGCAGTTGTAGGACATCCAAATAAAGGTAAAAGTAGCATAGTCTCTGCATTAGCAAGAGATAAATCAGTACAGATAGGTGATACTCCTGGAACTACACAGGTAAAAAGAGGATTTCCACTTAAAGTAGATGGTAAAATAGTTTATGAACTTTTTGATACCCCAGGGTTTCAAAGAGCTAGACAGATATTGGCATGGTTAGAAGAGCATAAACCATCTTCTGCCAACAATAGAATTGAAGTGGTCAAAGCTTTTATATCAGAGCATAGAGATAATCCAAGGTTTATAGATGAGATAGAGCTACTCGAACCTATTGTGAATGGTGCAGGTATTATATATGTAGTTGATGCATCTAAACCTTATGGAGCAGAATATGAAGTAGAGATGGAGATACTCCGTTGGTGTGGTCAACCATCTATGGCAATACTTAATCTAATAGGAGATGAAAATTATAAAGAGGAGTGGAAAAGAGCATTAGGACAATATTTCCGATTGGTTCGCTCCTATAATCCTATAAAAGCAACATTTCGTAACCATATAGAGTTATTAGAAGGTATGGCTCAACTTAATGAGGAGTGGACTAAATCTATCAAACTAGCTATAGATGTATTGGAAAATCTACATCAACAAAAGATAGAGCAGAGTATAGATGCAATTGTCAAAAGTACTATCAATAGTCTATCATTTGTCTATAAACAGAAGATAAAAGCTCAAAAAGCTACTAAAAAAGAAGAAGAAAAAGCCAAAGCCAAATATAGAGAAGCACTTATACGAAATGAAAAACATTTAGAAAGAGAGATAGAGTCTATATGGAACCATCTAAGTATAGAAAAAGTAGAACATAGTTTATCACTAGATAATATAGGGCTATTTTCCAAACAGAGTGCTTCTATATTTGGTCTAGGTCAAAAAGAGTTAGCAATTACAGGAGCATCAGCAGGTGCTATTGGTGGATTGGGTATTGATTTGGCATTTGGTGGAGGTACAATGTTTTTAGCTTCATTAATAGGTGGGACTGTTGGTGGAATAGGAGCTATGATAGGATTTGATAATCTCTATGAAGTAAAAGTCATGGGTCAAAAGATAGGTAAACGAGAGTTATCAATTGGTCCCATGAAAAATCTAAACTTTCCATATGTATTATTGGGTCGGTCACTATATTATACTTATGTTATTTCAAATCGTTCTCATGCTGTCCGAGATAGTTTAGAGCTAAAGAGTGATGAATTTTTTGGTGAACAAATTTTTGATGCCAATAGAAGAAAAAAACTTGAAAAGGTGCATAGTAAATTAAGAAAAGAGGATAAAGTTCCCCCTCCTATTTTGGAGGAGTATAGAGAGGTTATTTTGGAGAGTTTTAAGCTTATTTAACCTATAGTTTATAATATCTTCTTTGATTACTATTTTTCTCTATCTTTCTATAT
>JANTFF010000223.1 GCA_024763575.1 Sulfurovum sp. | reverse complement strand
AGAGATAACTATAACAGCACTCAAATATAATCCATCTGATAAATTTTCCAAACCAAAATTTGTTGAGTATAAATTAGAAGAGACAGCAGGTATGACACTATATATTGCTCTAACTAAAATAAAATCAACCATAGACCATGATTTGAGTTCTGATTTTGTATGTCGTGCTGGGATTTGTGGGGCTTGTGGTATGATAATCAATGGTAAACCAAGACTTGCATGTAAAACTCTTACAAGTGAGTTTGAAGATGGCAAAATAGAACTTCTACCTCTACCAACATTTAAGCTTATTAAAGATTTATCAGTTGATACTGGTTCTTGGATGAAAAATATGAGTATTAGAGTCAATAGTTGGATTGAGGCAAAAGAGAAAACCGATATAACCAAAATAGAAAAACCAATAGAGCCACAAACTGCACAAGATGTATTTGAACTTGATAGATGTATAGAGTGTGGATTATGTGTAGCTAGTTGTTCTACTGCAATTATGAGACCCGATTTTGTAGGTGCTGTTGGACTCAATAGAGTAGCTAGGTTTCAGATAGACCCACATGATAAACGAACGGATGCAGATTTTTATGAGATTATTGGAGATGATGAGGGGATATTTGGGTGTATGTCACTACTTGCATGTGAAGACCACTGTCCAAAAGATTTACCACTTCAGAGTAAAATAGCATATATGCGTCGTAAAATGGTAAAGGCTTAATATTGAATGAGTATGTTTTAGATACACCTATGTTGCTCTCTGCAATTATTATGGGAGTAACATTTATAGGTATTTTTACAGAAGGATTACACGGTTTTCATCGTACCAAATTTGCTATGCTTGGTGCATTGGTTATGATTATTGTTGGACAAATTTATGGATTTTATTCTCCTAGTTTAGCCATAGAAGCGATTGATTGGAATGTTGTATTTCTATTAGGGGCAATGATGACTATTGTATCAATTATGATACCCACAGGTGGATTTGAAGCTCTTGCTTATAAAATAGCATATATAAGCAAAGGGAGACTATATCTACTTATGATACTAATGGGAACAGCAGTTGCTGTTATATCTCTAATGTTAGATAATGTCACAACTGTTGTTATTTTTGGACCTATTATTGTACTAATTGCTACTGCTTTAAAAGTAAATCCCATTCCATATCTATTAACAGCAGCACTACTATCAGATACAGGAGGGGTAGCTACACTAGTTGGTGACCCACCTAACCTTATGATTGGTTCGGCTAAAGGTATAGATTTTAATACCTTTTTTCTTCATATGGGAGGAGTTGTACTTATAGCTTATATTGCTACTGTTTTTGCTCTTAAATTTTTATTTAGAAAAGAGTTAAGTGTAAAACCTGAAATTATAGATTTCTCAAAACAAGGAGATATTCAATTAAAAGATAAAGATACTTGGAATATCTCTTTATGGGTTTTAGGTTTAATGGTTGTATTATTTATATTTCATCATAATTTTGGATGGGATGCTTGGATGGTTGCAACTCTTGGACTAACTCTGATACTATTTCTAGCACCAACTATTGATATGGATGGAGCTTTTGGAACTATTGAGATTACACTACTTGCGTTTTTTATATCTCTTTTTGTAATTGTAGGGGGTGTTGAACAGACTCACTTTTTGGAGTATATAGGTAGTAATATTGAACCATTTGTCAAATCAGACCTGATGATGGCTACAATTATATTGATGTGGGTATCAGCTATATTTTCAGCAATGATTGATAATATCCCATTTACAGCAGCCATGATACCAATCATATCAGGTATTGAAGCACAAGGTATTCCTGCTACCCCTCTATGGTGGGCATTGGCAATTGGTGTTGGTATGGGAGGAAATGGAACTCATTTAGGCTCAACTGCCAATGTGTTTATAGTGACTTTGTCAGAGAGATTAGCAAAAAAGAAAAATGACCCATCTTTGGCTATTACCCCAGGTGTTTGGTTTAAAAAAGGTACTCCTGCTATGATTGTAACATTAGTTGCATCAACTGTAGTATTTTTACTATTTTTTGATTTTTTTGCGAAACCAATTTAGAAAGAGATTTAGAACAATATGAAAAGAATTAAATATGATATATGTATAATAGGTTCAGGACCTGCTGGATTTGCAGCAGCTATGCGTTCTTATGATTTTGGTAACCATGTTGTTATTATTGAGGGTAAAGAGCTTGGTGGAGCAGGGATTAATAATGGAGCATTAACTTCTAAAACTTTTTGGGAGTTATCAAGAAATTATGCTACAGCAAAAAGAACAGATAGAGGTTATAAGGCTACAGCTATTCATGTAAACTTTAATGAGATAAAAAACAAAGTTCAAGAGGCAAAAAAAGAGAGGCAATATCAGCTACTATCACAATTAGAGACATTTTCAAAAAAGCCAAATAGTACAAGAAGTATTACTTTTATAAAAGGATGGGCAAAATTCAAAGACTCCAAAACAGTAATAGTAGAAAAAGAAAAAGATGATACTATAGAGATTAAAGCAAAAAAATTTATAATAGCTACAGGCTCATCACCGAGAAAACACCCTCTCTTAAAAAAAAACAAAAAGAGAGTTATAGACTCTGAT
>JANTFF010000222.1 GCA_024763575.1 Sulfurovum sp. | reverse complement strand
TTATAGTGGAATCTTCCATATCCTTCAGCTATATTTGCACCGATAGAATCTATTGAACGAATAACTTGATTACCAATATTATATTTTAAATCATTAGGTAAACCTGTATAAATATCCCAAGTTAAACTACTTAACATCAAAGATAATTTATAAATATCCAATTTACCCAACTCCATTATCTAACCATCTCCAATTGTCAAATTACCAATATACAAATAACCAATTACAAATCAACTAACCTACAAAATGGATGATACTCCCCAACTAAGCCAACAGGCTCTAAATTTCTAATAGTAGATACTATCTCAATAGAGCCTCGTGCCTCGTCAAGCCCAAAGCCATTACCTTTTAGTATCTCTTCATAACTTCTTGTATGTAACTCTGTAAAGCCACCACTAAACTCTATCTCTTCTCCATCTACTGTTATACTTCTATAGGTTCTTTGCCCTGTTGCTTTTATCTCTTCTGGAATGTAGTCATATTTTACACTTAAAAACCATCTCACCCTTGCATTTTTTAGTTTTAAGTATCCTGCATTTGCAAATTCTGTTTTGAGATGAACTATATTTTCTTCTACATCTCCAAAAATCCAAGTAAGCATATCATAAAAGTGTACTCCTATATTGCTGGCAATTCCACCACTTTTAGCTTCGTCACCTTTCCAGCTAATAAAGTACCATTTTCCACGGCTTGTAAGATATGTTAAATCAATATCATATACTTTATTTGGATTTTCTTTTAACTCTTTTTGAACCTTCTCTTTTAGAGCAATAATAGAGTCATGCAGGCGAAGTTGTAGAATGTTGTATACTTTTTTACCTGTTCTTTTCTCTACCTCTTGCAACGCATCTATATTCCAAGGGTTCAGTACCAAAGGTTTTTCGCATATAGCATCTGCACCACTACGCAATGCCCATCGTATATGAGCATCATGCAGATAGTTGGGTGTAGTAATTGCTACATAGTCTAACTTATTTTCTCCACCATTTCTTAATTTATCTGCAAATCTATCAAATCTCTCAAACTCTGTAAAGAAACTAGCTTCTGGAAAATGGCTATCGATAATGCCGACACTGTCACATCTATCCATTGCTGCCACTAAGTTATTTCCAGTATCTTTAATTGCTTTCATATGTCTTGGTGCTATGTAGCCTGCTGCGCCAATTAATGCAAAATTCTTCATCTCTAGAGTCTCCATGTTGGTTTTTTAACTATACCTTTTACATCAATAACAATTGGCTCACCCTTTGACATATTGGTATACTGTTCTTCTGTTATCTCTTTAAATTTATCATGCCCGACTGCAACTATAATTGCATCATACTTTTTACTCTCAAAAGGTAATTCTTCTATAAAGTTTAACCCTTTACTCTCTCTATCACTCTTATCAATCCAGTAGTCGTAAACATCCACCTTGCACTCAAACTCTTCAAGCTCTTTAATAATATCAAGCACTTTTGAGTTTCTCATATCGGGGCAATTCTCTTTAAATGTTGCTCCCATAACTAATATATTTGCACCATTTAGCTTTTTATCAGCTTTTACCATATACTTAATAGTTTTATCTGCGATTAGTTTGCTCATAGAGTTATTTATCTGTCTTGCACCAAGTATCAAATTTGGTGTATAGCCGATACTTTGGGCTTTAAAAGTAAGATAGTATGGGTCAACCCCAATGCAGTGTCCGCCAACCAAACCAGGAGTCAACTTAATAAAGTTCCACTTTGTTCCTGCTGCTTCTATAACGGAATTTGTATCTATGCCTAATTTATCAAATATCATGGAGAGTTCATTAATTAAAGCAATATTTACATCTCTTTGGGTATTCTCTATAACTTTTGCTGCTTCTGCTACTTTTATGCTTGGTGCTAAGTGAGTTCCAGCCGTAATTATACTTTTGTAAAGTTCATCTACTTTTTTAGCAGTTTCTGAAGTGGAACCACTGGTGACTTTTAATATTTTTGTAACAGTATGCTCTTTATCCCCTGGATTAATTCTCTCAGGGGAGTATCCACAGAAGAAATCTTTATTAAACTCTAATCCACTAAATTTTTCTAATTCTGGTACACAAATCTCCTCTGTAGCGCCTGGATATACAGTAGATTCATAGATAACAATATCATCTTTTTTTAATACAGTTCCTATCGATTGAGAAGATTTAATTAATGGAGTTAAGTCTGGTTCATTTTCGCTATTAATTGGTGTTGGGACTGTTACGATATAGATATTACAATCTTTTGCATCTTCAATATTTGTAGTAAACTCTAAGCCGTTTTCTAAACACTCGTTTACCTGAGTCTCACTCAGTTCAAGTGTTCTATCAAATCCACTCTTTAATTCATTTACCCTATCAGGGTTAATATCTAGCCCAATCACCTTATACTTACTACTAAACGCGTGCGCCAGGGGTAGACCTACATACCCTAAGCCTATTATTGCTATCTGGTCACTCTTCATAGCTACCTCTTTCTTGGTTTTTTTATATTTTATAAAACTCTCTATACCACTTTACAAACTCAGTAACTCCATCTTCAAGTGAAGTTGCAGGCTTATAATCAAACTCCTCCATCAACCCACTCACATCTGCATATGTCGATAC
>JANTFF010000221.1 GCA_024763575.1 Sulfurovum sp. | reverse complement strand
GAAGTCTGTTCTTCAGCCTTTTGATGAGAAAAAACGAAATTGGAAAGAGGTTGAGTGGTCAACATTTATTATGTTAAAAGTTGAAGAGATGCTACAAGGTAATATTAAAGATACAGCCTTTGATATAGAGACTGAGATAGAAAAACTAATTAAATAGGTAGGAAGAATATATATGAAACAGTTAATACAGAGCTTTAAAACAGGAGAGTTGGGACTATTTGATGTTCCTGCACCAATTTGTCAAGCAAATGGTGCATTGGTAGAGACAACCGTAAGTTTGGTAAGTGCTGGTACAGAGAAGATGTTGGTTGATTTTGCAAAGAAATCTATACTATAAAAAGCAAAAGATAGACCTGATTTGGTCAAGCAGACTATGGATAAGATGAAAAAGGAGGGAGTCAAGAATACACTTGAAAAGGTATTTACAAAACTTGATTCTCCTATTCCTCTAGGTTATAGTCTTGCAGGTAAAGTTATTGAGGTGGGAGAGAACCTTAGTGGGATTAATATTGGAGATAGAGTTGCATGTGGTGGAGCAGGATATGCTAACCATAGTGAGATAAACTATATCCCAAAAAACCTAATGGTCAAAATTCCTGATGGAGTAGATGATATTGATGCTTCATTTGTAACAGTTGGTGCGATTGCACTTCAATCTGTTAGACAAACTGAGCCAAAATTAGGGGAGAAGATAGCAGTTATGGGGCTTGGACTTTTGGGACAATTAGCTGTTCAACTGCTTAAGGCAAATGGTTGTAAGGTTATAGGAAGTGATGTTGACCTAGACAAGATAGAGTTAGCTAAAAAATTAGGAGCAGATGAAGTTTGTCACGCATCAGATATGATAAAAAAAGCTAATGAATTCTCCAATGGTCATGGGGTAGATGCTGTAATTATTGCTGCTTCGACTAAATCTAATCAACCTGTAATTGATGCTGCAGAAATTTCACGAATGAGAGGACGAGTGGTTTTTCTTGGTATGGTTGGTATGGATATACCACGAAATGATTATTATAAAAAAGAGTTGGACTTACGACTCTCTATGGCTTATGGACCTGGACGATATGATTCTGATTATGAAGAAAAAGGGGTTGATTATCCTTATGATTTAGTTAGATGGACAGAGCAGAGAAATTTTGAGGCATTTTTGGGGCTAATAGAGGAGGGTAAGATTAGACCAAAAGAGCTTATAACACATAGTTTTGATTATAGTGATGCTATAAGAGCTTATGATTTACTTGAAGGGAAAATTAAAGAGAAATATTTAGGTATTGTATTGAAGTACAAGGGTGGAATAGAACTTGATAAACATAAGATAGTCAGAAGAACCAATAAAGCAATAGGGAGTGATACCGTAAATGTTGGACTGATTGGTGCAGGTAATTTTACAAAATCTGTTATCTTACCAAATATAAAAAAGGTAAATGGATATGAGCTTGTTGGAGTCTGTACTGCTACAGGAGTAAGTGCAGAGGGTACAGGGAAAAAGTATGATTTTAAATATATTACGACTGATAGTAGTGAAATATTTAATAATAGTGAGATTAACTCTGTTTTTGTTACAACACAACATAGTAGTCATGCTAATTTAGTTATCAAATCTATAGAGTCAAAAAAACACTGTTTTGTAGAGAAACCTTTATGTATATATGAAAATGAATTAGAGAGTATTAAAGAAGTGTATAATGGAGAGAGCATAATTCAAGTTGGATTTAATAGAAGATTCTCTCCTATGATTGAACAGATGAAAAAGAGTTTGAGTGGTCAAATATCTGTAAATTATAGAATCAATGCAGGAGTTATACCAAGAGATGTATGGATTCAAGATAGAGATATAGGTGGTGGTAGAATTATTGGTGAAGTTTGTCATTTTATTGATACTTGTAGCTTTTTGATAGGTAGTGAAGTGGTATCTGTATATGCTTCTACAGTACATAAAAATGATCAATCTATCCCTGATGAGGATAATGTTAATATTATTCTAAATTATGCTAATGGAAGTACAGCAACTATAGCCTACTATGCATATGGTGATAGCAGTATGCCAAAAGAGTATATTGAGGTATTTGGTAATGGTGTGAGTATGAGAATGACAGACTTTAGAGAGTTGATTATTTATAAAGGTGGAAAAGAGAGTAAACATAAGAGTTCTAATCAAGATAAAGGATTTGTTAATGAGTTTAAAGCCTTTAGAGATGCAGTTAAAAGTGGAGAACCTGCTATATCTTTTGAGTCTATTTATAATACAACCAAAACAACATTCAAAATTTTAGAGTCAATTAATGCTAGAAAAGTAGTTAATGTTAAGTAGAAAAATCTTACTTTTTAATACAGTTAAGTTTTTAAAGCCTATACAAATTTGGTATAGGCTTTACTATTTTGCTCGAAAAAAGATAAGAGATACTATTGGTAAAAAGCCTCTTTTTTCTAAAGAGTCAACTATTAAATTATTAAATTTAATAGAGAGTATTCATATTATTGATTGTTATAAAGGTCAAAATAGATTTATTTTTTTAAATTTAGATAAAAAATTTGAAGGTAAAATTGATTGGAATTACTCTGAATATGGTAAACTCTGGACATATAATTTAACTTATTTTG
>JANTFF010000220.1 GCA_024763575.1 Sulfurovum sp. | reverse complement strand
ATTTCCTAATATTTTACGAATACCTAATGATTTGAGATGTCCTACTATATCATCTAAATCTTTTGTAGCTAAAGTTGGATCACCTGATGCTTTTACAACTAAATCCCCATGTAATATACCATTACGAATATATCCTGTGTGATAAAATTTAGTCTCCCATTTATAATCATATCCCAAACCTAAAAGTCCTGAATATATAGTCAATAGCTTAATTACTGATGCAGGAGTTCTTTGTTTGTGTTCATTCCAAGATGCTATAGGGGTATCACTATTTAAACTCTCTATATATATACTATATGAATTAGGAGATAGAGGAATATCCTCTATCTCCTGCTTTAATTCAAAAGGGAGATGACCCTCTCCCCAAATTGTAATATTAAAAAATAAAATTAAAGTTATTAAATATCTCAAGGTCTAATTCCTAACGCTATTTAGAATTTTTTTTATCTCTAGCAGCTCTTCTTCTAACAATAGGGTCGAGAGATTTTTTTCTAATTCTAACACTAATTGGTGTAATCTCAATTAACTCATCATCTTCAATCCACTCCATTGCACCCTCCAAAGTCATAACTCTAGGTGGTACTAATTTGATAGCATCATCTGCTCCACTTGTTCTCATATTGGTTAACTGTTTTCCTTTGAGAGGGTTAACATCAAGGTCACCTGGTCGTGCAGATTCACCAATAACCATACCACTATAAACCTTGTCTTGTGGCTTAATAAACATAACTCCTCTTGCTTGTAGATTATATATAGAAAATGCAACTGCTTCACCATCCTCCATAGATACTAAAGCACCAGGAGTTCTACTCTCTACATGCCCAGAATATGGTCTATACTCTAAATATGAGTGGTTCATAATACCCTCACCTTTGGTATCAGTTAGGAACTCATTTCTAAATCCAATTAAACCTCTTGCAGGGATTTCAAACTCTAATCTTACAGTTCCATCAGGCATTGGAACTAGAGAAGTCATCTCTGCTTTTCTTTTTCCAAGTTTTTCAATAGCTACACCTTGGAACTCTTCTGGGACATCTACTACTAGATGTTCAAATGGCTCCATTTTTACACCGTTTTCTTCTCTTACAACAACTTCTGGTCTTGCTAATAAAAACTCAAAGCCCTCTCTTCGCATATTTTCAGCCAAAATTCCAATCTGAAGTTCACCTCTTCCTGAAACTTTAAATGAAGCATCACCCATAGGCTCCATACGCATAGCGATATTGGTCTCCATCTCTTTATCAAGTCTTTCTTTGATTTTATTGGAAGTTACATGTTTACCCTCCGTTCCTGCCAAAGGACCATCATTTACAGACATAATAACTGATAGAGTAGGCTCTTCTACATGCATAGGGTCAAGTGCTACAGGATTAGTTGCATCACAAACAGAATCTCCCACATCAATAGTATTAAATCCAGCAATTGCTACAATATCCCCAGCCTCTGCTTCATCTATATCAATTCTATCTAAACCTTTAAAACCAATTAGTTTGGATACACGAGATTTAGTTTTTTCTCCTGAAGATTTTACTAAAATATACTCATCACCCTTTTTGATTTTACCATTAAAAATTCTTGAAATTCCTATTCGTCCTACAAAATTATCACTATCTAGTGTAAATACTTGTGCTTGTGTATCATTATCAGGTGAACCCTCTGGATATGGTACTTTGTCCAAAATAGCTTCAAATAGGGGAGTCATATCTATGTTTTCATCTTCCATCTCCCATTTAGCATAACCATCTCTAGCAGCAGCATAAAGTACAGGAAACTCTAACTGCTCTTCATTTGCATCAAGGGCTACTAAAAGGTCAAAAACTTCATCCATAACTCTATCTGGATCTGCACCATCTTTATCAATTTTATTAATAACAACAACAGGAATAAGATTAAGCTCAATCGCCTTTTTCAAAACAAATTTAGTTTGAGGCATAACACCCTCTTGTGCATCAACTAAAAGAAGTACACCATCTACCATCTTAAGTACTCGTTCAACCTCTCCACCAAAATCGGCGTGACCTGGAGTATCTATAATATTAATCTTGTGGTCTCCATAAATAATAGCTGTATTTTTAGAAAGAATTGTAATCCCTCTCTCTTTCTCAATAGCATCACTATCCATTGCTCTCTCTTCTACTTGCTGATGGGCAGCAAATGTTCCACTCTGTTGAAGTAACTCATCAACTAAAGTTGTTTTACCGTGGTCAACATGGGCGATTACGGCAATATTTTTGATTTTTTGCATATATAAGTTTCCTATAAATAAATTATGGGAATTATATCAAAAAGAGTTTAGTATAATATTTTAGGAGAAAATAATGCAAATTACACTTATGCACCATACACCATTAGAAGTTTGTGCTCATGCAATTCGTACATGTTGGCAAAGTTTTGATAAAAGTGATGAAGGTGGAGAGAAAGATAAAGCCCTTATAGATAGAGTAGGAAATAAATATAAACACGCCTCTACTTTAGAACATATAGTTTATACATTTTATATACAAGGAGTATCCAGAGCATTGCTTCAAGAGTTAGCTAGACATAGAGTGGCAAGTCTAAGTGTAAAGAGTACAAGATATACTCTCAAAGAGCTGAAAAATAGG
>JANTFF010000219.1 GCA_024763575.1 Sulfurovum sp. | reverse complement strand
TATAAGCAAAAGCAAAAAATAGAATAAAAGCTGAAAAGCCACCGAGTAGGGATATACTAAATTGTAAAATTACAAATGCATGTGGAAGTTGCTTATCTATAAACCGAGATAACCAAGCACCAACTCCCATAGAGGACATAAATAGTCCAATAACCAAAGAGAAGTGATAGATACTATCTCCAAGTAGATAAGATGATAGTGTACCCTCTAGTAGTTCATAAACCAAACCACTAATAGCTATTAAAAATGTACCAAAGAGTAGGGCTATCTCTTTGGTTTTGGTATCTCTATGACTCATCTAATAGCAGAAGAGATTATCATTCCAAGTGAAGCGATAATAGAGCCTAAAACTATTGCTAGAGCTATATTGCCCTCTTGGGTTATCTTTTTGGTAATTGAAAATTTAGTTACCACTTCCAATAGTACTAAAGTAATTATAAATACACCTAAACCTATTAGTGCATAAACTAGTGTTGATTCTATCTGTTGTAATTCTGTCATATTTTTCTCCTAAAAACTTGATTTTAAATTTATTTACCATAACTAAACCCACCACTACTTCCACTGCTACTCCAACTACTTCCTGTTGAGTAAGAACGAACACTAGGTTTTGGTGGTTCTATAGATTTAACCTCTTGCAGTCCTATACCACTATATGTCATATATCCACTAAGTAGAGTCAAAATGCTAAATATAATCAAAACTATTTTGGTCATTTTGAACTCCTTTTGAGAAAATATAGATATATCGCTAATATAAATATTATTGGTAATATAGCAATATTGGTATATATACCCAATAGTGCTAAAATAGATAATATACCCATAATCCACACTACTTTACTAGAGGAATTAATAAAAAAATGACTATATATTAAAAACAGTAAAATAAGTATAAAGATAGGCAAAATATAAAGTAATCTAATTACCTTTTGCTCTACAGTTATATTTATAGGATTTTGTGTTGTAGATATTTTTTCTACTTCCATTAGATATTGCCCAGTATCAAGCTTAATATATATATCAGCCCCTTTAGCCCTCTTGCTCCAACTATTACCCAAAACATGTTTCGCAAAATAGACACTATCTTTATCTATATAAAATATCTTTTTGTTTTGTTTATAGATTTTTATCGCATAACTATTTAGCGTTTTATTATTTATAGAGTTTAGTTCTATTTTGGTCAAAAAAGCACTATTGGTTATTCTAAATAACAGTTCTGTACTGCTATTAACCTTTTGTGATAAAACTTTATCATTAGAGAGAGAAGAAAATATAGCAATAAGTAAAGCTATAAAAATAGCTACAATACCATAATAAGAGAGAGGTTTTTTATCTTCTAGCTCATCTTTGAACTCTTCTT
Organism: Sulfurovum sp.; assembly: GCA_024763575.1. Classification (GTDB taxonomy): domain Bacteria; phylum Campylobacterota; class Campylobacteria; order Campylobacterales; family Sulfurovaceae; genus UBA1140. Next base: position 1,242 of record JANTFF010000219.1, on the reverse strand, counting down.
GGATAGTTGGCTTTTTGATATTTTGTTCACTTTTTTTAACTTTGAAGTTATCATATACAGTTTGGGCATCTAGTTTTTGAGTATAATATACCTCTAGTTCATTATTACTTTTCTCAATACTAATACTTTGCCCTTTTACTCCATTGTAATCCCAACAAGATATTTTATCTCCCTGTTTGGCTATATAGTTTAGCTCTCCTTGAACAAAATCTATAATACTATAATATTTTTCCTCAACTAATGTATAGTGACTTTGTCTAAAAAATAGTGGTTGTGAATGATTTCTTTGCCATTTGCGTAAATCCAAATCACGCACTCTTCTTGAAAAGCTAATTACTCCATCTTCATAAACAAGCCAAGCATACCCATATAGAGGAGAAAAAAGCAAAAACTCACTCCATCTATCACTACTATCTTCACTATCACGATATACAATCCACCCAATAATTGTCCACTCTACACCATTTATCTTGCCTTGCATTCCTACTTTAAATGGTGATTTGGGGATAAATACATTTTTGAACTTAGCCAATACCTTATAATTATCATTCAGGTCAATTACACTTTGACAATAGGCACAAGTGATAGTTTGAACTCGTCCACCACCTATTAAACTTAGAGGTGCTCCACAGTTAGGACATTTGATACTATAGACTTGACTCATTCATAGACTCCAGTAATAGAAAATGGGTCAATCCATTCACCTGAATATACACTCATTTGATTATCTCTAAATTCAACTGTAACAAGAGATGCTCCACCTTTGGATAGATGTGCGTATTTATGTGTATCTCCTACATTTATTAGTTTGGGTAACTCTCCTTCAAATCCTACACACTCACCTTGACCTATCTCTGTAACAATATATTTACCATATTTATGACCAACTCGAAGTTCATCAAAAGAGTGAATAGATAGAGGTATATTCATAGGCTTTTCTAGTGCAAAATCTCCCTCATCAATACTTAACCAATACTCTCTACTATCTTCCCCTTTTAGAAAATACTCTTCCCAAAATCCTCGACCATAGCTATAACGGATTTTTCCTAAAGGCATATATGTTTTTTTATCTATAATAATAGGGTCACCAATTTTAACTAATGATGGTTCAGGAGATAGGGTTGAAGCTTTTCCAATTACTTTAGCTCCCTCATCTTCAAGAAATATAGAAGAGTTACAAGATGGACACTCAATTAGCTTTGTCCATCGAAAATATATAGGTAGTTCATATCCACACTGTGG
>JANTFF010000218.1 GCA_024763575.1 Sulfurovum sp. | reverse complement strand
AATTAAAATTGATTACATGGATTGTATTTGCAGTATTAGTGAGTAGTTCACTTCTAATACTATATAAATCATATAGTGATTATAATGATTTGTTGCAATCTGCTACACAAGTAGGTAATATTTATGAATATAAAATTATTATGTTTATATCATCAATTGTACTACTTTTATCTTTGGTTATTATATACCAAAAAAGAGACTACTTCTTTCCAAGTAGTATTAATAATATGGAGGCGTTGGAACAGCTGTTTGAAGATATTAAGCTATCTTCTGATACTAATAAAATCAAACAGTTAAAATCAATGCTAAAGAAAAAAAATTATATAGAGATATATCCACTTATCTCAAATATTATAACTGAACTACAAGAGAGTAAAAAATTAGCTGATGATGCTAATCAGACCAAAACACTCTTTTTGTCTAATATGAGTCATGAAATTCGTACACCACTTAATAGTATAGTAGGTTTTACAAAACTATTAAAATCAACCAAACTTGATTTGGAACAAGCAGATTTTGTATCAACTATTCGTAAGAGTTCAGAAGACTTAATAAGTATTGTTGATGATATATTAGATATTTCCAAACTAGAAAGTGGCAAAGTAGAACTTGAAGAGAGTTATTTCAATATTATAGATGAATTTGAAAATATGATTGAAACATATGCCAAAGATGCATCTCAAAAAGATATAGATTTCTCTATATGGATTGACCCAGAGTTTTCATCCGAGCTATTCAAAAGTGATGCAACAAAAATCAAACAGGTACTTATAAATCTAATATCAAATGCTATTAAATTTACACCTAACAGTGGTAGTATAAATATCTCTATAGAAAAAGTAGGTTCCAAAGAAGAGAAAGCAACAGTTAAATTTACTATACAAGATACAGGTATAGGTATCTCACAAGAGTATAAAGATAGAGTTTTTGATGCCTTTACTCAAGTAGATGATAGTAGTATAAGACAATATGGTGGTACAGGATTAGGACTTACAATAGCTACTAGTTTAGTGAGAATATTGGGTGGAAGATTGATATTAGATAGTGAACTTAACAAAGGTACTACCATATCATTTAGTTTAGATATGTTACATAGAATTATTGTAAAAGAGTTTAATTACAAAGCTATGAAAGTAGCACTATACTCTCCTAATGATATTCAGATAAAAAATTCAGATAAATACTTAGATAGCTATTTATCATCTTTTAGAGACATCTCTGTGGATAGATTTAAAACATTTATAGAGTGCCAAGATGCAAAAGCCAACTCATTTGATGTACTCTATATTCACTATGATGATATAGACAAAAAAGAGCTCAAAAGATTAGTTGCACGACATAGTTCAGATAACCAAATAGTTTTAATTACCAAACTAAAGAATAGAAAGAATATTTTGGATATTGCACCTATATTCTCACAAATTATATATGAACCTATTAGTTATTCTAAAATAGAAAACTCTATAGATATTTTGTCAGAAAACAAAAAGGATATAGTCGATAATCAATACTATTTTCATGGACTAAAAGCTTTAGTTATAGAAGATAATCCTATTAATGCCAAGATGATTATCGGTCTGCTTAAAAGTATAGGAATTAGTTCAGTTATTGGAAAAGATGGCAAAGAGGGTGTAGAAATGTACAAAAATAAACATTATGATATTGTATTTATGGATATACAGATGCCTATTATGAATGGGGTAGATGCTACCAAAGCTATTATTAAATATGAACTAGAAAATCAGTTACCACATACGCCAATTATAGCTGTTACTACTAATGCACTCAAAGGAGATAGAGAACGATACTTAGACATAGGTATGGATGAGTATATAGCTAAACCAATTGATTTAAATAAATTTATAACGGTAATAAAACAGTTCTATTCGACTAATAGAGCTAATAATCTAAATGAAAAAAATAATCAAAAAGATATTTTATTATATAAACAGACTCCAACAGAATCAAAAATTATTGGTACTATTTTACAAAAATTAGGTTATAGCGTAGATATAGCCAAAAATATCAATGAGTTTACCAATATGATAAATAACAATAAGTATAAATCTCTAATTTTAGACAAAAGTGGTAGCCAATCAACACAACAAGAGGTCTCAAAAAAGATAAAAGATAAAGGAGTACCAAGTCTATTGTTTATTGATAAAAATGAAGAGGTTATATCTAGTGATACAGATACCTATACTCATATTATAGATAAATCATCTGATTTTACTTATATCAAAGATAGACTTGATAGTATGATGTAGTATAATTTTTAAACTTTATATCTATTTTTTATTTTCTTTTAAAACAGTTTTGTATATAATATAAACTCTGAAAAATAACTTTTAACATAAAAAGTTAAAAGTTATTAGAAAATATTACACAAGGAGCATCTATATGAGCAACCAAGAGAGACTAAAATATAAAGATATAATAAGCAAAGAGATTTTATCTTATTCAGGTTTTACAACAAGAGAAAAGCAATTTGGGTTATCAAATCTAAATTTGGTAAGTGAAGATGGTAGTATTGATAGACTTATAAATAAGTTTGAAGAGATTTCATTGGATATTAGACCATTTATTCAAGATAGAGGTTTAGCTAGATTTTAAGT
>JANTFF010000217.1 GCA_024763575.1 Sulfurovum sp. | reverse complement strand
CAATAGCAATAGGTATAGAAACAATATCTGATATATTTGCAAAAGTATCTAAATCCATATATCCCCTTATGAACAGTAAGTCTTAATTTTAGAAATATACACTAAAATATAAAATACATCACTTAAAATTAATATGATAATGTTAGAATAGCCAAAAAAAATTTTCGAGGTATAATTTGAAACAAGCATTGATATTACTGAATATGGGTGGGGCAAACAGTATAGATGAAGTAGAGCTATTTTTACGAAATATGTTTGCTGACAAAAACATACTACCTATAAATAGATATTTGAGAAGTTTTATAGGTAATATTATAGTAAATAAAAGGATAGATGAGGTCAAAGATAATTTTAATAAATATCTAGGTGGTAAATCTCCTTTATTAGATATAACTAATCAGCTTATTAAAAAGCTTGAAACTAAATTAGATATGCCTATAGTTCCTATTATGAGATATGTACCCCCTTTTGCTACCTCTGCATTAGAGAAGTTGAAATCAGATGGTATTGAAGAGCTAATTTTATTTCCTATGTATCCACAATACTCAACTACTACAACACTATCTTCTATAGAAGATATTGAGGCTAGATGTCAAGAGATAGATTATAATCCCAAAATAACCGTGATTGAGCCATATTATGATGATTATGATTATATAAAATTAATAGCCAAAAAAATTATAGAAGCTTTGGACACAGAAGATAGTAAAGAGTATGATTTGCTTCTATCTGCCCATGGATTACCTATGAGTATTATCAAAGCAGGTGACCCTTATGAGAAACAGATAGAGGCTAATGTATCTGCTCTAAAAATATATTTACATGAAAGAGGAATAGAGTTTCATGATATTAAATTAGTTTATCAATCCAAAGTTGGAAATAGTGCATGGTTAGAGCCAAATTTAACAGATGTTTTGCGTAATCCAACTAATAGAAAAGTAATTATCTATCCTCTAGCCTTTACTATTGATAACTCTGAAACTATCTATGAACTAGATATAGAAAATAGAGAGATAGCACAAAAGATTAAGTATCAAGATTATAGAGTATCAAAATGCTTTAATGATGATAATGAGTTTGTAGATTTAATTGTAAAAAAAATAGAAAAATGAAAACAGTAGAAAAAGAGACAATATCAACTTATGAGATAAAAAAATCAAAATTTATAGCTCATTTAGTTCCAATATCACAGTTTAAAGGACTTCAAGATAAGCTAAAAGCCCAGCATCCAAAAGCTAGACATGTAGTATATGCCCTGCGTTATCTAAATGAGTTTGACCAGATAGTAGAAAATCTATCAGATGATGGAGAACCAAAAGGCTCATCTGCTCAACCTGCTCTAAATGTTTTGCGTGGAGAGGAGATGATAAATATGGCTGTATTGATAGTAAGATATTTTGGAGGGATTAAACTAGGAATTGGTGGATTAGTTAGAGCTTATGGAAATGCAACTAAAGAGGTAATATCTAACTCTAATGCTATTATTTATGAAAAAATGTTAAAATATAGTTTCAAAACAACTTATAGTGATGTTCAAAAGAGTGAGTATCTACTAAATAAACTTGAGATTATAGATATAAAACGAGAGTTTTTAAATGATGGAGTAGAGTGGAATGTATCTGCTACCCAACAGAAAATAGATAAATTAAAGGAAGAACAAGAGTGCATGAGATAGTAAATGCTATAGTAGAGATAGTAGGACAGATGGGTTATATAGGTATATTTATTATGATGTTTTTGGAGAGTACATTTTTCCCTTTTCCTAGTGAGGTAGCTATGATACCTGCTGGATATTTGGCTTCACAGGGTGGTATGAGTTTATATTTAGCTATTTTGGTAGGAGTATCTGGTTCATTAGCAGGTGCTTTATTTAATTACTATTTAGCTAAACACTATGGGCGAAAAGCTGTAATAAGATTTGGTAGATATTTCTTTTTTGATGAAGCAAAGCTTGAAAAGATGGAGAGATTTTTTTATAAACATGGCTCTTTTTCAACATTGACTAGTCGTTTAATCCCAGGTGTTAGACAGTTTATATCACTCCCTGCTGGATTATCCAAGATGCCTTTATCTCCATTTGTGATTTATACTACAATTGGTGCTGGTATATGGGTAACTGTTTTGGTACTTTTAGGTTTCGTGATTGGTCAAAATCAGGAACTTATACAAGAATATTTACATCAGATTATTTTGATTACTTTAGGAGTTATTGCCTTATCTACAGTTTTTTATATTTGGATACAGAAAAGATTAGCAAATAAAAAAAATTAATTGGTTTTTAACACTTTTTTTCTAATGTTTTTATGTTAGAATATGTCTTATATTTAACTTAAGGAAAAAGTATGAAAAAGTTGTTATTAAGTTTTTTATTGGTGTTTGCTACACTTGTTAGTGCTGTAGCAGATGATAGTCCAAAAGCAGTTATTGTTTTTGATGCAAGTGGTAGTATGTGGGGTCAAATCCAAGGAAAAACCAAGATAGAGATAGCCAAAAAGGCATTGGAAAATGTAGTTAAAGATTGGAATCCTAAAGTAGAATTGGGATTAACTGTATATGGTCATAGAAAAAAAGGTGACTGTAATGATATAGAGAGTGTCATTCCTGTAGGTCAAATTGATAAAA
>JANTFF010000216.1 GCA_024763575.1 Sulfurovum sp. | reverse complement strand
CTTTTAATTATAGGCTATCGCAAAAAGCTGAATAAGTAATTCTAATATTATATATTAATTGACAAGCTATCTATATTATCATACATCCACCTCGAAAACTCTTTAACTTTAGCACTACTCAATGTATTTTTATTATCTTAATAGAGTTTACCTTGTGAAACTAAAGTACCATATAATGAATCAGTACTTTTTCTAATCCTCCTTAAAAATCCTCAACTCATCCTTCTTAACCTTAGCATAAATAGTTTTCCATATCTCTTCTATGCTACTATCATCCAAATACTCCCCATTCATATCATAAAGTCTGCCATTAGGAAAGATAGAGATAATTAATACACTGTCGGTACTAAGCTTTCTGAGCTTGATTATCTCTTGGTTTGCAAAGTTTTCTTTGATATACTCTTTGAAATATCGCATACTAGAGAGATAGAAGTGCTTTTTACCCTCCTCTAAACTAATTTTGAAGACAAGTAGATTTTCTCTGTTTTCATGTAGATATTCCCAAAGCTTTTGACTCTCTTTTTTATTTATAGTTATATTTTCTTCATCGCCATAATAGAGTAAACCTTTTGTACTACACAATATAGGTCTATTGTCTTTGGTGTGGAATAGTACTTTGTTGGTGTAGAGTTCTCTTATGACTTGGATAAAGGATTTTAGGTCTGTTGTGTTTTTTTTGATAGTGTAGGTTATCTCCACAATTTTTCTACCTCTTTTTTTCTCTGAAAGTTTGACCTCTAGGTCTGTAAATTTGTTTATATCAGTTTCTGCTCGTTTTAATACTTTTGTTCTAAAGTTTGAATATAAATTTAGACTTTTTGGAGTTTGTAGAATTTCACGAAGTTTTTCAACATTAAAACTTCTATGACCTATTTTAGAATACTCTTTTAACAGTAGATATATCCGTTTTGAATAAGTTGATTTCATTGGAAGTAGATGCTTTATATCAGAAATAACAAAACGCTCTTTAAGCTCTAGCAGATATGGTTTTAGAGCTTTATCAAATCTACAAGTGATAGTACCATTATCATATTCAAAATATGAAAACCAGTTAAATCTTTTCCACTTATTTTCACCCTCTCGAATTCTAATTGGTTTTTCAAAAAGTCCATCAACAGTTTTCTGAAGTTGTTGACTATCCCATTTTTTACCTGTTTTTTTCTCTAGCTCTTTTTTTGTAAAAATATAATCCTTGAAATCTTCATCTTTCTTATCTATTGCAGTAAGAAGCACCAAAACAAGATTAATTTCATTTGAAGTCATCGCATATTTAGAGTTTACAATAAGATGAGATTGTCTAGAGTAATCTCTTGTTGTTAAATCAGTTGTATTTGCCATAATATTACCTTTTTTATAAAGGTAGTATTATATCATAACCTATTTTAAAAAGGGTAGTAATAGGAACATAAAAAGTAATAGTTGGAACATAAAAAGTAATAGTTCAGACATAAAAAGTAATATTTAGGCTTTGCAAATCCCGAAATATCGGTCACGAAAAGACCTCTACAGCTTATTACAGCTTTTACATATAGATAACTGCAATTCAAAATTCTCTAAAAAACTAAAATATAAAAAGCAATATTTAGCTTTATATTAAAAAATTTAACTATTACTTTTTATGTTCCAACTATGGCTTTTTATACTCTTAGATACTGATTATCCTATTAAAACTATTAAAGTAAATCTATATAATTGCTCAAGTTAGAGAGAGTGTATATGATACAGTAACAGGTAATCATCTGCTTATATCACAAGGCTCAAAACTTATAGGTGTATATAGTCCACAAGTGCAATATGGTCAAACAAGAGTGCTTATAGCTTTTAACTCAATTGTATTTCCTGATGGTCAAACTCTAAATATTGGAGCGATGAATGGAGTGGACAAAGAGGGTTATGGAGGATTTGCAGACAAAGTGGATAATCACTATTTTAAAGTATTTGGCTCTGCTTTTTTGCTTGGTATGTTAAGTGGAGAGATAAATATAGAAAATGGAAAAGTGACATTTGTAAGTGGTCATCAAGGGTTTAATACAAGTCAAACAGTATTAGAGAGAGTAGCAGGAGAGATGATTAGCAAAAATCTAAATATTGCTCCAACTCTTAAAATTAGAAATGGTTATAGATTTAATATCTTTGTTACTAAAGATATGGTGTTAGAACCACTAGAGCAGAATAGATGAGAATATTTTTATTATTTGTTTTTATGATATTAAATTTAATGGCAGAGAGTAACAAAGCTACAACTATTGAAGCTATAGCTAAAAGATATATAGGAGGAAAATATATTTGGGGTGGAGAGAGTCCAAAAGGTTTTGATTGTTCAGGATATACTCAATATATCTATAAACAGGTCGGAATTAGTTTACCTAGAACTGCCCTACTTCAATCTAAGGTAGGAGAAAAGATAAAGAACGAACCCTATAAAAAAGGTGACTTACTATTTTTTTTGACAGATAAAACAAGAGGTATTCCAATCACTCATGTAGGAATTTATCTTGAAGATAATAAGTTTATTCATGCTGCATCAAGTGCCAAAGGGATTATTATATCTGATTTGAAAAGTAGTAAATATAACTCTTTGCTTGTTTGCGTATCCAGAGTTTTAAATAAAGAGCAAAGAGAGATGTTTCAACCTAAGTTTTTTAGCAAAGC
>JANTFF010000215.1 GCA_024763575.1 Sulfurovum sp. | reverse complement strand
ATTAGATGGATGTAATGAAAAAAGTTATAAAGAGTTTGAAATTATAAGAGATAAATTTATATCTGATTTTTATTAAAATCAAGAGTACACACTACTCTTGACAACTATATCTAAATGTATCATCTAAATTCAAAGGTAATACCAAAGTTTGAAACTTTAACTCATTACTTTTTTGACACATATCATCTCTTGCTCCATTGATATTGGAGACATAACTATCTTTATACTCTGCATTGAATACAGGTTTATTTGATTGAATAAAAGGTATTAACTGTTCACACTCATTATTTTGAAAACACTCTTCAGAAACAGAAAAATCAAAGTATGGCTCTAGTAATGACACTTGTGCCAAATCATTTTTGAGTCCTACACTTAATCCTCTTTTGTGAGCTTCATTAGCTATAAATGTATTATACTCTAGTTGGTCATCTGCTGTAAAATCAAATCCACTACTATTATCATATCCATCAATATTATCAGGTTCTACACCATTACACCCTTTGGTTTTGGCTAAATCTAGGCGTGTTTTCATTATATCTTTGACTTTATCATTACGAATATCCAACCATTTTTCACCATCCCAACCATCTAAGTTGTTACCTAATGCTTCTATAGGGAAATTGGCCTTGTCAGGTCTCCAATCTTCAAAACTTCCTCCTGAAAAGTAACATATTACCTTTTTACCACTATCTTGTAGTGATTGTATAGTCTCTTTGGTTGTTTCAAATAGGTCAATATCATAAACAGTTACATCATATGAGCTATTGATAGTTTTACTTAATTGCCATTGCCATGAGGTATTGGTAGTTGGTTCACACCAAGTTGTATTATATTCAGGTGGAGTTGGTAGAGTATTACGAGTTGACTCACTACTTTGTCTATCATCTGTAGTATCAGTTCCCCCTCCTCCACCACATCCTGTTAATAACAAAAATATTGTTATTGTAAATATTAGATTTTTCATTGATTTATAGCACCTCTATTTTTCCATCTATCATAACCACCATATCCTCTATACGAATACCAAATTCATTAGGTATATAAATCCCAGGTTCTATTGTATATACCATTCTATCTTCTATAATTGTATCTGATTTAGTTGAGATATAAGGCATCTCGTGAATATCAAGCCCTACTCCATGACCTGTTGAGTGGATATAATACTCTCCAAAACCTGCTTTTTCTATTACATTTCTAGTAAGTGCATCAACCTCTTTGGCTTTCATACCACTTCTAGCTTTTGATATAGCATTATCATGAGCTTTGAGTACAGTATCATAAGCTTTTTGGACTTTTTTACTTTTAAATTTCTGTTTTGTTGAGAAATTAAATCCATTTATAGTAGATACTGTTCTAGTTCTATCTGAACAGTACCGTTTATATTTTAATCCAGCATCAACTAATAATAAATCATTTTTTGTTAGAGTTTTATTAGTAGGCAAGGCGTGAGGTTTAGATGCATTGGCATTAACTGCAACAATAGGGTCAAAAGATAGCTCTCTTTTACCATATTTGGATAGTGCTGTTTTTGCCATATAGGTAAGTTCATACTCATCTTTGCCAAATCCATTACTATTAATCATTTTTGCAAATTCATCAAAAGATTTAGCTCCTAGCTTTACAGCTTTTCTTAGTAACTCTATCTCTTTATAAGATTTGATTATCCGTTTTTTGTGTGAAAAGTCAGGTTTAGCTTTTAGTTTAATATCCAAGCCATTGGTAATCTGTTCAAAAGCAAATATACTCCACTCTTTTGGGTCATAATTTAGCTTTTTTATTTTTGATTTTTTGATAATTTCATTAGCTTTTTTATAGAGGTCTCCCTCTATTATTACTGTTGCATTTTTTATTATCTCGGTAGCTTCTTGTTGATACCGACTATCAGTTAGAAAAAACTTCTCACTTCCTAATGATATAAATAGTGCATTATCACAGCTATAACCACACTCATAATATAGTGAGTTCTCATCTTTTAGTATGTAATTCATGGAGGGTGTGCCTTTAGGGTATGGGAGATATGAAGGTGTGTTGGGAAACACACCCTACTTTTAATTTTGTAAAGATTGTTTTGCTTGTTGAGCTTGTTGTGCCTCTCTCATCGCTTTAATCTCATTCATAATTTGAGTAATAGCAATCATAGCCATATGGTAACCAAATGGACCAAATCCTGTAATTTGACCTGCACATACAGGAGCTGTTAATGATTTTTGTCTAAACTCTTCTCGTGCATATACATTTGATAGATGTACTTCAACTGTTGGAATTTGAACTGCTGATATTGCATCTCTAATAGCAATAGAAGTGTGTGTATATGCTGCTGGATTAATAATAATACCATCAGCATCACCTAAACACTCTTGAATTTTATCAACTATCTCACCTTCTAAATTACTTTGGAAAAACTCTATCTCTACACCATTTTGCTGTGCAAATGCACTCATTTGATTATGAATATCTTCTAATTTCATTGGTCCATAGATATTTTGTTCTCTATGACCTAACATATTTAGATTTGGACCTTGAATTACTACTACTTTCATTGTTTATTAACCTTAAAATAAATTTTAGTCGTATTCTATCTAAATTTACTTTTAACACAAATTTTCAATGGGAAATTTTAGCTCTCCATCTACACTACCTGTAATAATACAGTTTAATATTCTATCC
>JANTFF010000214.1 GCA_024763575.1 Sulfurovum sp. | reverse complement strand
CATGTACCCAAATGGGAAGTATCAAAGAGGCTCTAAAGATGTTTAAACTAGATAATGGAAAATATCCCGATACTGATGAGGGGATAGAGGCATTAATTACTAATCCTGATGCAGATAAATATCCAAACTATTCAGGTTCACCATATCTTGAAAAGATGCCAAAAGACCCATGGGGAAAACCTTTTACTTATATCAAAACAGATAAAGATTTCAAAATTATAAGTTTAGGACCAGATAGAGCAGAGGGTGGAACAGCAGAAGATGCAGATATTGAGTTCCCAAAATGTAGTGATAGATAGGTCTCAAAAAAGGGCTTTTACACTTATAGAGCTAATCATTGTTGTAATGATTATCTCATTAGTAGGTTTTTTGGTATTTTCAGAAGCTGTTAAACAGACCAAAAAAGCTGATAAATTAGACCCTACAACTCTATCATCTACATTAAAAAAAGATTTCCAATCAGATAAAGATATAGAGTTTTTTTGTATTCAAAAGTGCCATGATTGTTATATCTCAAAAGGAAAAGATATTATTCCATACAAAGGTGCAATAGATTTAGGTAATAATCTCGAAGTTTTTGTAGTAGATGAGAATAATCAATTAACTCAAATAGAAGATTTTGGTAGAATAAAAGACCAAAAAATATGTATCCGTTATACGCTATATAGCAATGGTAGCACATCTCAAATGATACTATCTAATGATAGTGGAGTATATTATCTACCTACATATTTTGGTGAAGCAAAAAAGGTAGAAGATATGGATGAGGCTAAAAAACTATGGATTAAAGATAAGTATAATCTTAGAGACAGTGGGAACTACTACTAATGAGAAAAGCGTTTACACTAATTGAAGTAATTATGTCTGTTATTATTGTATCTATCGTTGTAATGGGTGCTATGGAGCTACAGAGCAAAAATAGAGATATGGCAGTATATATAGCACAAAGAGGCAATAGTGAGTTAGATAATTCTCTATTTCTAACCAAGAAAATATATAGATATGACAAAGATGAAAAAGATGCTTATGAACTTCTACGAGATGAGTTTAGTATTCAAGATGATGATAGTAGAGAGATACTTAAATCTATTACCAAAAATATAAATATTACAGAGGATAAAGAGATACCAATATCTATGGAAGAGGGAGCAGAACCTATTTTCACATTTTATACTAATGAGGTTTTACTCAAAGGTAAATATCCTGCAAGATATTATAATTTTAAGTAGAACTTACTCTATGTGTATGAATAACCAACATCAAAAAAGCCCCAAAAGTAATAATTGCTTCTACCAAAAATAGATAATCTCCATAAATCTGCCCAGCTAACAATGCTCCTAAAGAGCCACCAAGTCCAAATCCAATACCCAACACAAACTGTTGAGCTAATCTTTTTTGAGAATAAAGAGAAAATATATAAGTAATTGTTGCTGTATGGTATAGTGCAAAACTAATGGCATGAAGTGATTGTGAAGCAAAGGTGATATATACACTATCGGGATATAGATATAGAAGTAGCCATCTAAAAGATGTGACAACTGTAGCAATTTTCAAAATATTAAGTAGATTACTTTGTAATAATGTACCTTGAAAAAATAGCATAAATATCTCACATATTACACCAAATGTCCACATCCAACTAGTCATCTCTAGGCTAATACCATGTTCTGTTTCATATATAGTAAAAAAGTTATAAAATCCACCAAAAGCCAACTGCATCAAAAATATACTAACCCAAAATGCCCAATATCTAATAAGTGAAAATCTCTCTTCACTATTTTGAGATATTATCTCTTTGTGATTATCAAATCGTATAACTATAAATCCAAATAGTAGAGTAAAAAATGTTGTACCTATTAGATAATATAGTGCCTCATAATTTGTAGATAATATCTTACCTAACCATAATGCAATAAGTATAAATCCAATAGACCCCCATAGTCTAATGCGTCCATACTCTTTTTTGGATAGTTGTCCTAATGCTATTGTCTCTACAAAAGGCAAAGATATACCCATAGATGCACCAAATAGTAGATTGGCTATTAGATATAAAGTAAAATTTTCTACAGTATTCAAAAAGATTAAAGAGGATATAAATGTAAATACCAAAGAGAGTAGATAGATTTTATCAGTAAGTTTAATTAGATATTGAAATATAAAAGGGAGTAAAAAACGCATAAAAGGAGCAGAAGAGTATATAATCCCAACCTCTACACTACTATACCCAAAATCCAAAAGAACTTTGGGCATAAATATAATATAAACCCCAAGCATTGCAAAATAGCAGAGGTAAAAAAGAGCTAAACTAACTCTCATTTTCTATTGAAACAACAGCTGTATTACTTAGTAAATCGTGTAATCCTCGTTTGTCTTTGCGTATAAACATCATAGCCCAACCAAATATACTAATTATAGATAAAATCATAGCAATATTTCTAAAAACTATAGAAAATAGGGGTGGAGTCTGATTTGTATTAATATCAACTACTTTTAAATGATAGTTTTTATACCCTGGTGTTTGACCATTACCTTTAAACATAAAAAGAGATTGAACTATAATAAAAGGAACTAATATATATATCCACCCCTCTAATTTATGTTGTGCAAATCCCTCTCTACCATCCATTACTAGATAAAACACAATATACATAATAGGCATCAAAAGCATAAAACTATCAGTAATAGCAGATTTAGTCTTTTG
>JANTFF010000213.1 GCA_024763575.1 Sulfurovum sp. | reverse complement strand
TATTTTAAGAATGTTAAAGAACTATGAGAATATTGTAACTAAAATCAACTGAATAGAACATTAAAGTTCTTCAATTCATCCCCGTCTTAGAGAACGGAGTTTTCTTGAAGTTTTTTGATAAATAAAATTATAACTCCAAAGCATCAATATGAGTAATAGCCGAACTCCCTGCAATACCTTGCAGGGAACCATACATCTGTGTGGTATTTACCAAAACCCCATCAATAGTTTTTTGTCTTCGTTTCCAACTAGCCATAAGTGAGCGTTTCTCTTTGTCTAACTCTTCTTGCATTTTGATAAATCCATCTACAATAGCTTTCATCTGCATAGCAAACTCATTTCCTGTCATATAATTATAGAGAAGACTCATTTTATCACTTCTATTTTCTTGACTTTGCATAGTTTTATGCACACGAATAATAGACTCACGAAGTAGAGAAGATGAACCTTTGAACTCATCAAGACTACAGACCCAAATTCCATCTACAAATCCCATTCGTTTCATATTTTTAGGATAAATCGAAGTAACTAATACTCCTAAATCAGCATTGACAGAGAGCATATCTTGTTTGAGTTTAGTTATCCAACCATCTGACCACGCTTTAGTATTTTTACTCTCATAACAAATTACTCCACAGTTTTGTATCTCTCTTGTGTTAATAGTTTGCAAACAATCAGCCCCAAATGCACCTTTTTTGACCTCTTCAATAGTGTCAAAAGGAAACTGTGAACTAAGCCAAGACTCAATAACCAACTCCAAAGCCTCCCCTTGGGTCTGCATACTCCCCTGCTCTGCTTTTCGTCTAGCATTTTCTAACTCTCGTTTTATCTGCTCTAACTGTTCATCTTTTTGTTTGAGTTTGAGTTCATTCTGCTCTTCTAGTCTTTTAGCTATTTTGGCTTTTTCTAGTTTTAGCTCTTCATCTAAAGCCAATTGTGCCTCTAGTTTAGCCTTTGAGGCTATCTCTTCTTTTTCTCGTTTGAGTTTAGCTATCTCTACTTTGCTCTCATTTAACTCTTTGACCTGTTCGGATTTCTCTTTTAGCTCTTTTTCTAGTAGTGCCATAGATTGGCTTTGTTCTTCCAATATCTCTTTTTTGAGTTTATCTTCTAGTCTCTCTTTTTCTATTTTTAGCTGTTTTTCGGTGGCTTGTTTTAACTCTTCATCAAATCTATCTAGTTGCTCTTTGATAGACTCCTCTTTAACTTTTAGTTTATCCAAAGCTTTTTGATACTCTTTGGCTTTTTTATCAGCCTCTTTTTGGAGTTTTTTTTGTTCTTGTAGATTTTTTTGTTTGAGTTCATCTTCTAATTGATGGTATAATATTTTATTTACATCTATATCTGCTTGGCAATTTGGACACTGTATAGTTGTTTTGGTTGGCATATTTTTTCCTTTTTTATAATTCTATATCTTATTTTGTAAACCTATCTCGTTTAGTAGTTTTTCTTTTTTTATTCTTTGGAGTAGATGATTTTTTTCTATTACCAAATGCCCCATCTACTTTTTTCTTCTCTTTGGTTTTTCTAGCACCTAACTGTTTAGGAGTAACTTTTGGAGTATAGCCATCAATTAGCTCTCTACTAATAGATTTTCCCATCAACCTCTCTACATCTTTTAGTGCTATCTCTTCAGTAGGAGAGACTAGCGTAATAGCCAAACCTTTTTTCCCTGCTCTACCTGTTCTACCTATACGATGTATATAATCTCCTATCACATGAGGTATATCATAGTTTATTACAACTCCAAGTGTTGGAATATCTAATCCTCTTGAAGCTATATCTGTAGCTACCAATACTCTAACTTTACCACTTTTGAAATCTTCTAATGCTTTAGTACGAACTCCTACTGTTTTATCTCCATGTATTATTGAAGTTTTGAGTCCACTTAGATTTAACTCTTTGGCTACCCTATCAGCTTCTTGCTTTTTGCGAACAAATACTAAAACCTTTTGATAGTTTCTTGAACCTATCAAAAAAGAGAGTAGTTCATCTTTTAGTTCGGCTATAACAGGGATGACAATCTGTTTGACACTAGAGGCTGTTGTTCCCATACTATCAGCCTCTATTAGTTTAGGTTTATCAAGTATCTGCTGTGATAATCTTTTGACTGAACCTGATAGTGTAGCAGAGATTAAAATATTTTGCCGTTTAGTAGGTAAAAATGAGAGGATTTGTCTAATTTCATATATAAATCCCATATCTAGTATAGTATCTGCCTCATCCAAAACTAAATACTCCACTCTATCTAAGAGAATATTTTTCTCTTTTATATGTTCTAATAGTCGCCCACTGGTAGATACAATAATATCAACTCCTGCTCTAAGCTTTTTGGCTTGGGTTGTCATATTGGCTCCACCATACAACACTACACTTTTAAGTGGTGTATATTTACCATACTGCTCTATACTACTATATACCTGTTTGGCTAACTCTCTAGTTGGAGTTATAATAATAGCTTGTGGATAGTGTATATTATCTATAGCTTTTTTTGATAATTTATCTAATATGGGTAGTGCGAAACCTGCCGTTTTACCTGTACCCGTCATAGCACCTGCTATTATATCACTTCCACTAAATATAGCAGGGATTAGCTTTTGTTGTATAGGGGTTGCTCTCTCATAACCTTTCTCTTTAATTGCTTGTAAAATTTCAGGGGATAACCCCAATCTATCTAATGACATACTCTGCTCCATAACATCAAATCACACCCT
>JANTFF010000212.1 GCA_024763575.1 Sulfurovum sp. | reverse complement strand
TATCTTTGAAACATACATCACCATCAATATGTTTACCACCTGTTGTATAAGAGTCTTCTCCTCTAAAGTGAACTTGTGCTACATCGTCTGTTTTATCACTTACAAATTTAACATTTGTCCATTTGAAACCAGCATCAAATTTATTATAGAAACCACCACCTTTTACATAAGCTGTATAGTTAATAATAGTTGGTTGAGTACAGTTACTATCATCTGTAGTAATAGTATTGTGGTCATTACCAAACTCCATAGCTGCTGAGTCATGGTTATTTTTACTATCAACATTTACCTGTTTTACCAATACATTTTTAATAGTTCCTCTATATCCAAGGTCAGTATCTACTGAATCATCTTGTGCATTATAGATATAAAGACCATCAATATTAACAGTTCCACCCCAAATTTCCATACCATCATCAAGACCACCAATAATAGCAATATTTTTAAGAACAGTTCCTGAACCAACACCTGCAAGAGATAAACCATTAAGCTCTTTATCTTTTTCTACCTCAAATCCTGAGTGTTTGATAACAACATACTCTAAATCTCCTGAAGAGTCACCATCATGGTCATGAGTTGAGCTACCAAATGCAACACTTGGGTCTGCTTCATAATGATTATCTGTATAGTGAGTATAAGCATTACCAGCAAGAACAAGTCCACCCCACTCACCAGCTTTGTTAGCTCCTGATTTTCCATCTGCATCTTTTTTAGATGTAAATACAATTGGCTCTGCTTGTGTACCCTTAGCTATAAGTTGAGCACCTGGCTCTACAACCATATATGAAGCTGGTGTTTTACCTGCAATAGTTGTACCTGGTTCAACTGTCAAAGTTACACCTGATTTTACATTTACTTTACCATCAAGGTACCATACTTTGTCTGCTGTAAGTTTAGTACTTGCACTAATATCACCTTTTAGTGTTGTATCTGTTGGTGCTGGAGTCTCTGTAGCTGAAGGAGCTGGTGTTGATGAAGCTGATGGAGCTGGAGTAGCTGAAGATGCAGGAGCTGGAGTCGATGAACTACCACCTCCACCACAACCTGAGAATGTTAATGTAGCTAATGCTGCTAATGAAATAACAATGTTTGTTTTTTTCATAAAGTTTCCTTTGTAATTTAGATATGAAAAGATTAACAAAACAAAGTAACATAGATATTACAAATTAGCTACAGTTTGGTTACAAACCGAGTTATTTTACAACTCCTCTTATATATCTCTCTCTTTTCTTCTCTTTTATCTTATCAATATCTACTAAAATAAAACTATCCACACAATCAGCAAAATCTTTATCTATATTATATCCCATAAAAGATATACCACCATCTTCACATAACTCTGTATATTGTTTATAAAGTGTAGGAATTGTGACACCATAATATTTTAACTGTTCTCGTAGTATTCTAAAATCACCTCTTTGGTCATCTCCATCAAAAGTAAAAATCAACTCATCAAGACTGTTTTTTGTAAATTTAAAACTATTAGTTGGACTTAATAACTCATGGTGATTTCCGTAATATTTATCATAATAGTGAATAATCAACTCTTTTGCCGATTTTGGCATAGCTCCACTTAATGTTACTGCTCCAAACATATATTTGATATGTTGATTTTGATATAGATATGCACCAATCCCTTGCCATAGATAATCCAATGCTCTACTTCCCCAATATTTAGGTTGAACAAAGCTTCGTCCTAGTTCTATTGAGTTTTCTAAATAAGGAATAAATGAATTATTAAATCTAAATAGTGAATGTGTATAAAAGCCCTCTTTGTCATAATTTTTATATACAAAATTACTCTCTGCTATTCTATATGAACCTGCAATTTCTAATCCATCATCATCCCATAGAATAATATGTTTGTAGTAGTAATCATAATCATCTTTGTCTCGTTTGCGTCCTGTTCCCTCTTCTACTTTACGAAAAGTAAACTCTCTTAGTCTTGCTATCTCTTGAAGAACTACTGAACTTTTTTCTTCATAATCATATAGATAGATTTTTTTGCCATCATTTGTCTCTCCTAAGAGTTGAGACTTTTTTAACTCTTGTTTTAGAGTCTGTCTATTTTCAGGATGGGCTATAGATTTTTCGGTAAAAAATAGAGATTTTTTACCTTTGGCTATCCTATATAGATGTTTTTTGAATAGTTTAATTTGTGTTTTATCATCAAATGGATTATTGGCAAAACTCTTATAAGGAATTAACTCTCCAATTGTAAACTCTAATGAGTTATTTTGTTGTTTAAACATCTCATGAGGTAACAAAAATGCAGATAACTTTTTATTGAGAGAAGAGAGTGTATAAAATAGTGCTGAGTTTTTGGCTTTAATATGTATAGGTAAAATAGGAGCAGAATTTTTAGATGCAAATTTCAAAAAACCTTTTTGCCATTTAACATCTTTTACTCCATTTACTCTTGCACGAGAAACCTCACCTGCTGGAAATATAATCAACGCTTCTTCTTTTTCTAATGCAGTGTGTATCTCTTTGATAGATGATTTGGATACTTTCTCTCCAAAAGCATCAACACCTACAAGAATAGGTGAAATCTGCTCAACTTTAGATAGTACATCATTGGCAACTACTTTTATATCACTTCGTACTTTTTTAACCAAATGAATTAATGATAATGCATCCAAAGCTCCTAAAGGATGGTTAGCAATAATAACAACACGCCCAGAAGATGGAATATTCTCTATTTGAGAACTTGAAAATT
>JANTFF010000211.1 GCA_024763575.1 Sulfurovum sp. | reverse complement strand
ATTATTATACTACTATTATTTATAATAATAGGCTATAATTATTAAAAAAAACTTAAATAAGAAAATAAATGCAAATTGTAATATTTTTAATAGAGCCTGACCCATCTTTACCTGCTTATTAAAATTTTATATATCAATATAAACAATTTAAATCACTCCTTAATATGAAAATGATAATATCTTAACAAAAAGAGATAACTAATGCAGTACCTAAATGATTTAGAACAAATATGCAAAATTAACTCATTTACACAAAATAAAGCTGGTGTAGATAGAGTTGGAAAACAGATGATAGAGTGGTTAGAGGCTATTGGATTTGAAACCCAAGTACATGAGAGAGCATCTATTGGTAATCATATACTATTTTTATCCCCTAAAGTTGAGGGTAAAAAGATACTTCTACTAGGACATAATGACACTGTATTTCCAGAGGGTAAATTTGAAACATTTAGCCAAGATAGTGAGTGGGTATATGGAGCAGGTGTTTGTGATATGAAAGGGGGTAATATTGTAGCTCTTGAGGCTCTCAAAAATATATATACACAAAATGGAAAAATAGAAAACATAGATTTTTTACTAGTAAGTGATGAAGAGAGTGGAAGTGATGATTCTAAATTCCTTACTCTTAAAATTGCCAAAAATTATGACTACTGTTTTGTTTTTGAAGCAGCAGGAGAGAACTTAGAAGTTGTAACTAGTAGAAAAGGGGTTGGTACATTTACTATTTCAATAGAAGGAAAAGCATCTCATGCAGGTACTAGTTATACCAAAGGGGTTAATGCAAATTTAGAGGCTAGTTATAAACTTATAGAGTTAACCAAATTAACCAATTTAGATATTGGAACAACTGTTAATGTTGGTAAAATTACAGGTGGAATAGGGGCAAATACTATTAGCCCTATTTGTGAATTAGTGGTAGAGATACGATACAAAATAAATATTGAAAGAGATAGGCTACTCAAAGCATTAGAAGATATTACCAATACCTCATATATAGAGGGTACAGTATCTAAACTAGACGGGCTTATTCAACGAGATGTAATGGAGGAGTCTCCTAAACAGTTAGAGTTAATATCAAAATTAGAAGAGATAACAGGAGAGTCTATTCCTACAGAACAAAGAGGTGGAGTAAGTGATGCTAATCATGTTGCCTCTTGTGGTGTAACTACACTTGATGGATTTGGTCCTTTTGGAGATGGTGACCATACTATCAATGAGAGAGCTTTAAAAAGTAGTTTTGAACAGCGAATTAACATGATGAGTAAAATTTTGGAGTATCATCAGAAAAATCAAAATTTATAATTAAGTGTAACACCATAGTATGGATAACTAATCATATCCATACCTTTACTATAATCCAAAGATAAATTTAAAACATCTCCACCTTTTAAAGCTCCAGATACTCCAAGTGATAGACTAGTTCCCATCTCTTGTTTATCATTGACAGATAATCCCAATACTCCAAAAGGTCTCAAATCTTGGTGTATCTCTTCATTTTGAACAGCTCCTACACTAATTTGTGAACCAAACTCTATAAAATCTTTTGGTAATAAATTCTCTTTGATATCTCTAAATTTATATGTTAGTAGATAAGTTGTAAATCGTATATCAGGATAACCTGCTCTTAATAGATAATCTCCACTTACTTTAAGTTTTTCTGAATTACCAACACTATCTCCATTTTGTTTTTGGTATTTACTATGTTTATAAGATGCTCTAATATTCATTCTATTAGATAGTTTTCTTTTAGCAGTAACTTTAACAGAGTCTTGAATACCTATCATCTGTAATTGTGTACTCTGTTGCGTTTTATTATGATATTTTGCCTCTACTCCTAACTCTATTTCACTATTTTTATAACTAATATTGAGTAGAGAACTTATGAAATCTCTTTGTGCAAAATGTTTTGCAATCTCTATATTCCAAATAACTCTTTTATAGCTATTATTTATAGATAGGGCAACTTTGTTATCCAAAATATCTTTGCCATTATCTTTGATATATCTATATTGATGAAATGAGAATTTAGAGTTTATTCCTTTATATAGTTTCCATCTATAGCTAACTCTATTTTCTATATCTGTTATATGTTTTGATAATTTTTTATATTTACTTTTAAATTCACCTTTTGGATAATCACTATTTACCATTCCTTCATATATTTTATACAAATCTACATCTCTTTGATTATCTTCCATTCCTTGAAAAGCTAAACTATAAGCTCCTGCTCTATCTCCAATATCTTTAGTAGCTGTTACTCTATCTCTAAATGCCAATATATCTTTGTAATCTTTGAGCAACTCCTGTTTTGCTTGAGTATCTCCTCTACTCATAGCAATATATAGCCGTAACCAAGGTAAGTTCATATGATATTTTGAAGCTAGATATTTAACTTGGTCTTCACTTTGGATATAGCTTTTCCATCCAATTTTCATATCCATAAAATCTTTTTGTTTAAATAGATGTTTAAATTTTTTGAAATATAAGTTTTTTTTCTCAGGAGGGATAAACATAACTACTAATCGTAAATAGACTCTTGCAAATGCTTTATCTTCTAGTAGTTTAGGTGATTTTTTTATCATTTGGTTTAATCGTCTAAATAGTTTAAGCCTAACTCTACTTGCTCCCTCTTCTCTATCTTGGAGTTGTAAAATATCAGCATAGACTACTTGATACTCCAAACTATCACTTGATTTTAGTAGAGGCATTAACCATTTTAGAGCTAGGTC
>JANTFF010000210.1 GCA_024763575.1 Sulfurovum sp. | reverse complement strand
TATTTATAGTTTAAGACTATTTAGCCCTAAATTATAGAGAGTTCAATTAAACAAAAAACAACAATTTGACTCTATTCTATCTCTAAAGATGGAACACCTAGATAAAAGCCTTGATAATAATCAGCACCAAGTTTTTTTACTATATTATATACATCTTGATTATGAATAAACTCTGCAATTGTTTTTCTTCCTAATTTTTTAGAGAAGTTTATAATAGCTTCAGTAATAATATATGAGTTCTCATTTGTATCTATATTTTTGATTAAAGTGCCATCTATTTTAATATAATCTGCATCAATATTTAGTATATGTTCAAAGTTAGCATATCCACTTCCAAAATCATCTATAGCTATTTTGACATTGTACTCTTTTACCCTTTTAATAAATTTATTTATAACCTGATAATCAGTTACCTCTTCTGATTCTGTTATCTCAAATATTACACGACTAGGATTTGGATAACTCTCTAGTCTTTGATAGATATAATTTACTATCTTTTCTGATAATATATCATCTACAGTTAAATTGATAGAGAACTCTATATCTGTTCGTTTTTCAAATGTATCAAGTGCTTTATTGATAATAATTTGTGTAATTTGTGGATAGAGTTTAGCTTTTCTAGCGATTTCCAAAAAGAAAAATGGAGATATAGCTTGTCCATCTCTATCTATAATCCTAACTAATGATTCATATTTAGTAGGTTTTTTGTTCTGCTCTGTAAATATAGGTTGATAGTAACATACTACTCTATCTTCACTTATTGCCTCTTTTATTCTTTTTATCCACTCAATATTGTGTGCATAATCTTCACTTTTTCTCATACTATGGTGAAATATTAGAAATTTAGAGTGTTCTAATTGAGCTTTTTTTCGAGCTATATTACTATACAATACGAGCTTCTCATAATCATCACTAGAGTAGTAGGTAGCACATCCACCAGTAATTGATATACTGATACGATTTTTATTACCAAACTCTGTACTACACATTTTCATCTCAATCTCTTCTGTTAGCTCTTCAAAAAAGAATTGCAGATTATCTTTGGATATATATCCCTCTTCAAATAGAAGTATAAATTGGTCTGCTTCTAGTTTATATAGTTTAAATCTCTTTTCATTTTTGAGACTACTTAAAATTTTAGATAAACGAATAAGTGTATTATCACTAATTATTTTTCCATAAAAATCATTAAATCCAGAAAAATCATCAATATTAATATAAAATACAATAGGCTTTATAGCAGTTTCTAAATCCTCTATTAGTTGGTTTCTATTTGGAAGTTTTGTTAGTAAATCAACTCTCTGTTTTCGAAGCTCCTCTTTACTTTTTTCTAGTTCTGTAATATCATGTCTCACTGCTACATACTCTATAATCTCTCTTCTATTATCCAAAATAGGAATTATAGTTGCATTGACTATATATGCTGAGCCATCTTTGCGTCTATTTTTGACTGTGCCTTTCCATATTTTTTTACTTTGAATAGTTTTCCACATATTCTCAAATGCCTCTTTGGATACATCAGGATGACGAACGATATTGTGTGAACTACCTATTAGCTCTTCTCGTGTATAGCCTGATATTTGACAAAACATATCATTTGCATAAGTTATAATACCTTTTAGGTCTGTTTTGGATACGATACTGCTCTTGTCTATTGCTAATTTATATCCATCCAAAAAAGAGATATTTTTACCTAAATTATCACTCATAGTATTAAATGCTAATAGTGCATCTCCTATCTCATCTTTTTTATTAACTTTTAGATGAATATCTGTTTTACCTTGGGCAATCATCTCTGAAGCTGTTTGTAGTTTTTTGAGGTTACTAGTAATTGATTCATAAAATGCAATAAAAATATATAGTGCCAAAAGTATAATAGCCACAAATCCCAAACTAAGATACCAAAGTTCTCTTTTGGCATTAGATTGTAACTCTTTGATAGTGTCTTTGTAAGTATAAGCGAACATATTATATAACTCTTCTTGAGCATACATAGCCTCTTCTACTTTCTGGGAAAATTTTTTGATATTATAGTTGAGATTTTCATTTAAAATAATATCATTATCAACTACAATCAATATTTTTTGAAGTCTATCTGCTACATCTGTAGTTTGATTTTGTAAAGATTGGTAATTGCTTAATTTGGTTAATATTTTATTATCAACTAGATAAGATTTCAGACTAGATAGCTCTGTAGATAGAGAATATATTACTTTTTTCTGTTCTTGTATCATATCTTTTTGTTTGAATACTGTTGATGATAGTGCTAATAGTTGTCCTGAATGCTCATAGATACCTAATAGTTTATCTTGGAGCATATCAGCTAAATAGTTTATTCTCAAATCTTTACTAATACCAAATTGGGTTAGATTTGATATATCAAATATAGCCTCTTGAAATAGTTTAACTATACTATTATGTGCTTTGAAAATCTCTTCATTTGAACTATCTTTTGTGATTTTATCTATCTTGATAAGCTCATATTGACTTAAAGCTTTTGCAAAATTTTGATTAGAACCTAATATATTTAGATGTTTGACATCATATTCATGTATAGAGTCTATTTTTAGTTCTAGTAACTCCTCTTCATCTTTTATATCATCTTTTTTTGTTTTTTCTCCATTTAGATAACTATTAGTATCTGCTCTATGTACTTGTATTGTTTGAATTATTTTGTGAATTATTTTAATATATTCTAATCCTACCAACTGTGTTTTATATATATTATTCTCTTGATAGTGATTGAAAAATAT
>JANTFF010000209.1 GCA_024763575.1 Sulfurovum sp. | reverse complement strand
AATCTATTATAAATCCAATCATAAGAAGCATCTAATAAAACAACTGTTCCCAATTTTTTTAAATTAATAACTTTATAAAATCCACATCCACAAGAGATAAGAGAATGTTCTACTGATTTTTCAATCCAATCTGCACACTCTTGTTCTAATGTACGAAATTTCTTCTCACCATACTCTTTGAATATCTCTTTGATTTTCATATTCTCTTTTGACTCTATCAAATCATCAGTATCTATATTAAAAATATTATATTTTTTAGAGTAGGCTCTAGCTGTAGTACCCTTACCTACTCCCATAAAACCTATAAGTATAATATTATTTTTTTTCTTTGACATATATTTCCTTTTAATCTAATAGCATAACTTTAACACTATCGCCTATATTTTTAGAGCTGTCATCTTCTGAAGTAATAAGAAGTGCAGTTTCTCCTAACATATTTGTTAAAATTGCACTAGTTCCACTCTTTTTACCTTGAAAATCGACAAAATACTCATTATCTTTTATAGAGATATGACAAGCTGTAAACTCTGCTTTTTTTTGTCTTTTTGTAAATGGTTCATTTAAAGTGGCATTTACTACTTTTAAACTAGATTTACTACTATTTTGTAATTTAGCTATCAGAGGTACTAAATAAACAAGTGCTGTAACTGTAGAAGAGTAGGCAAAACCAGGTAATCCAATTATAAACTTATTATCTTTTCTAGCCACCATAATATGTTGACCTGGTTTAATACGAACACCTTTAAAAAGAACCTCACAACCTAACTCTACAATTACATCTTTGACAAAATCAAAATCTCCTACACTAACCCCACCTGTAGTCACAACTACATCACTTTGAGACAAAGCCTCTTGGACACTATCTAAAATAGTCTCTTTATCATCTCCAATACAACCTAATTGTAGTGGCTCTCCATCATATTTTTTGACAATAGCTTCTAAAATATAGTTATTGCTACTACGAATTTGAGAACTGTTTATCTGTGCCTCTCCCAACTCCAAAAGTTCACTTCCTGTAGATAAAATAGATACAATAGGTTTTTCATAAACTAAAGGTGAAACAATATTTAAACTAGCCATTACTCCAATATGAGCAAAATTTATTTTACTCCCCTCACTTATTAGCTTTTGCCCTTTTGAATAGTTCTCTCCAATAGCTCTAACAGAGAAACCAAAAGGAACAACTTCATTTATAACAATCTCATCACCCTCTACAGTTACATTTTCTATAGGAATAAGTGTATCTGCTCCATGAGGCATAAGTGAACCTGTAAAGGTTTTAATACAACAACCATCTATTACCTCATCTTTAAGCTCACTTCCAGCAGGATTTATACTAGAAATTTTTAGTCTGCCTAGTTCTAAATCTTTATGTTTTATAGCATATCCATCCATTGCAGAGGTTGGAAATTCTGGTGAATTATGGTCTGCTATAATATCTTGTGCTAAAATATATCCTAAAGTATCTGTCAAATATCTTTTACTCTTTTTATAATTTTTAATCTCAATACTATTTATAATATTCATAGAATCATTAAAATGTAAAAATGCCATTATTTGTCTCCTTTTTTCCCTAATATTCCACTACCACTCATTGGTGTACTTCTATCCTCTGCATAAACTCGTCTGCCATCTATCACATCATATTTCCATATAGGTGCATTGGCTTTAAAATCTTCTACAAACTCATCTATAAGCTCTAATGCCACTCTTCGTTTGGGTGAAAAAACAGCAGATATATATGATGATGTATGTATAGGAACATCACCAATAGCATGAGCCATCTTTACTTTTGCACCTTTTGATTTTGCTCTACCTACCCAACTATCAAACCAACTTTGTAAAATTGGCTCATATATATCAAAACTTAATGCCTCAATACCATCTTCTGCTCGAATTGTTCCAACAAAAGGGATATATGCCCCATAATTAGAACTACTCTCTTCATCTAGCCATCGACCAAATATCTCTTTGACATCTAGTGAACCTTGATACAACTCCATATCAACCTCCACATACAGGTGGTAAAATAGATACTCTATCTCCATCTTTTAATTTTGTAGATAAATCATTTGTCATCTCATCATTAACTGCAACTGCACACTTATCTAACCAATTACTAATCTCTTCTATATCTTGTAAAGTTTTTGCTACATCTTCCAAACTACTAGCTTCTATCTTTAAAGGTTCTTGTGATATGGGACCTAAAAATTCTATTTTTACCATAAATTAACTCACTTTTAAAAAAATTGTTCGATTATAAAAGTTGTTTGATATAATTACGCTTAAATCCAATCTATAGGTGAACTATTGTGATATTTGGCTCTATAAGTTATCTAAATTTACTACCTTTTCAAATGTTTCTAAAACAATATATAAACCATTCTGCTACCAAAATGGCATTTAATTATAAACGAGATGTACCAAGTAAAATTAACAAAGCTCTAAAAACTCGCCATATCAATGCAGGATTTATCTCTAGTATAGAATCATCAAAATACAAATGTAGTGATTTAGGAATTATTGCCAACAAAGAGGTATATAGCGTATTTGTAATAAAAGGTAATAATAAAACAGATATAGAATCAGCAACCTCCAATAGATTAGCATCTATACTTAATCTAAAAGGAGAGGTAATTATAGGAGATAAAGCTCTAAAATATTATCTAAATGGTGGAGAGGGAATTGATTTGGCAAAAGAGTGGTACAAGAGAACATCACTACCTTTTGTATTTGCAAGACTCTGTTTTAACTGTCATAGTAAACTTATAAAAAATATAGAAAA
>JANTFF010000208.1 GCA_024763575.1 Sulfurovum sp. | reverse complement strand
GGTATAGGAGAGGTTAAATTTCAAAGATATGGAAAACAATTTTTAGAACTAATAAAATGGATGAAAAACAACTAATAAACCTAAAAAAAAGTATGTTAAGTTGTTTAATATTATCTGCTATTTTTTACTACTAAATCCCATAAAATAATCGTTTGAAAAGTATATTTTTTTTAAAATTTTTCACAATTAGAACACTTTTATCTATTATACTTTGAACATGAAAGAGATAATTTTTTCCTTTTTTTATTATTTTCTTTCATACACTTCTAAAAATTAAAGCTTTTACCTCATATATTATTAATGCCACAACCGATTAGGTATAGTAAAAGCTATTTTTTCAAAATTCAATTATAATATATATATAAACTTAGTTTATTTCTATTAAATATTCATAACCTTAACTTCTTTATAAAAATTTAATGGTAAAATAGTTCTCTTAAAATTTCAGGGTTAGGAACTTCACATGAGACATTTTTTAAGCATAAAAGATTTTACCAAAGATGAGCTATTAGAGATGATTGCTTTAGCACAAAAGATAAAAAAGCAGACTAAACAGAAACATTTTGTACCATATTTGGAACATCAGACTCTAGGTATGATTTTTGAAAAAAGTTCAACTAGAACTCGTGTAAGTTTCGAGACTGGTATATATCAACTTGGAGGTATTGGACTTTTTCTTTCATCTAATGATATTCAGTTAGGCAGAGGTGAGCCTATGAAAGATACTGCTAGAGTTATTAGCCGTATGGTTGATATGGTTATGATAAGAACATTTGAACAATCAAAACTAGATGAGTTTGCCAAATACTCCAAAGTACCAGTAATAAATGGTCTAACAGATAGTTATCATCCTGTTCAAATTATGACAGATTATCTAACACTTTTGGAGTGTAGAGTTACAGATCCTATTGTAGCTTATGTAGGTGATGGTAATAATATCACTCACTCATGGTTGATGTTATCTGCCAAACTTGGATTTGAGCTTAGAGTTGCAACCCCAAAAGATTATGCTTGTGATAGTGCTATAGTAAATGAAGCTTTAGAAATAGCTAAAAGTAGTGGAGCCAAAATTAGTTTCAGCCATGATCCAAAAGAGGCTGTAGAGGGTGCAAATGTAGTAACTACAGACACATGGGTATCTATGGGTCAAGAAGATGAAAAAGAGGAGAGAATTAAAGCATTTAGTGGGTATATTGTGGATAGTAACCTAATGGAATTAGCCCAAGATGGAGCTATATTTTTACACTGTTTACCTGCATATAGAGATTATGAAGTGAGTGAAGAGGTGTTTGAAGCACATGCAGATGAAGTTTTCCTAGAAGCTGAAAATAGACTTCATACTCAAAAAGGTATAATGGTTTGGTTAGATAATCATATAGATGAGGATATAGATGAGTAATATTGATTTTGAGAAGTTTAGTAAATATTCAAAGCCTGGACCTAGATATACTAGTTATCCAACGGCTTTAGAGTTCAATGATGATTTCAGTTATGATGAGTATATAAAATTCTTAGAAGAGGAGCAGGAAAAAATATCTATATATATCCACTTACCTTTTTGTAGAAGTGCTTGTTATTTCTGTGGTTGTAATGTTGTATTTACTTCCAAAGAGGATAAACTTAGCCGATATATTGAGTATCTCAAAAAAGAGATAGATATATTGACAAATCATATAGATACCACTAGAGAGGTTATACAGTTTCACTTTGGTGGAGGAACACCTACCTTTTATAAAGCGTTTGAACTTGATGAGATAGTAACATATGTCAAATCCAAATTTACCAATTGGAGTAGTGATGCAGAGATAAGTTGTGAGATAGACCCACGATTTTTTAATGAAGAGCAGATGAAAGTATTTCAAAAACACGGTTTTAATCGTATTAGTTTTGGGGTACAAGACCTTGATGAAAAAGTACAAAAAGAGATACACCGTATCCAACCATTAGAACTTACCAAAAAAGCCGTAGAGTTAGCCAGAAAATATAGTATAAACTCAATTAATACTGATTTCATTTACGGTTTGCCATTTCAGACACTTAAGAGTTTCAAAAAAACACTAGAACTCTCAACACAGCTCAATCCTGATAGAGTGGCAGTATTTAACTATGCTCATGTACCTTGGCTTAAAAGAACTATGCGTAAATTTGATGAGACTACCCTACCCTCTCCTGAAGTAAAACTACAAATATTTAAATATACTATTGATTTTTTTGAAAAGCATGGATATAAAATGGTTGGAATGGATCACTTTGCCAAACCAGAAGATGAACTATTTGGTGCTATAAAAAAGGGAGAGCTACATAGAAACTTCCAAGGATATACAACCAAAGGTGGAGCAAATCTAATCGGAATTGGGCTTACAAGTATAGGAGAGGGTGAGAGATATTACGCCCAAAATACCAAAGATATGAAAATCTATGAAGAGGCAATAGATATTGGAAAATTACCATTTGAGAGAGGTGTAAAACTAAGTAATGATGACTTCTTACGCAAAGGAGTTATTATGGAACTTATGGCAAATTTCCACATAGATATTAAACGAGTAGAAAAAGAGTATGGTATCAATTTCAAAGAGTATTTTGCTGATGATATAGAGGATTTACAAGAGTTTGTAGATGATAATCTAATGACTATAGATAATAATGAGATACGAGTAAGTACTACAGGAACTCTACTAATACGAAATATTGCTATGGCTTTTGATGCGTATATGAAAAAGTATGCACAGAGCAAAAAGAGCTTTTCTAAGACTGTTTAATTTTATAACAAAATCCCCATTTTGTAAAATGGGG
>JANTFF010000207.1 GCA_024763575.1 Sulfurovum sp. | reverse complement strand
TTAATTCACTATTTTTCCAAGCTATTAGAAAAGGAGCTAGTGATATTCATATAGAGACCCTAGAGAAAAAAGGTGAAGTCCGTCTAAGAATTGATGGAGCATTGAAAAAACACCTTGATATAGATAAAAATATTACAGGATTAGTGATTTCAAGGATTAAAGTTATATCTAATCTTGATATATCTGAAAAAAGAATTCCACAAGATGGGCGAACACAAGTAACTATAGCAGGTAAAAGCCTTGATATTAGGGTTTCTGTTTTGCCTACATATTATGGAGAGAGAGTTGTTATGAGGATGTTAATGCAGAGTGAAAATATCCCTACCTTGCAGAGTCTTGGATTTTCAGCAGAGTTAACAAGAGACTTAAATAGATTATTAACTCACCCTCATGGAATGATACTAGTAACTGGTCCAACAGGTTCTGGTAAATCAACTACACTTCACGCTTGTTTACAACATATCGCTACACCTGATAAAAATATCATTACAGTAGAAGACCCAGTTGAGTATAATGCCGAAAATGTAAATCAAATTCAGGTAAACTCAAAAGTAGGACTCACTTTTGCAGCAGGTCTGCGTTCTATTTTGAGACAAGACCCTGATATTATTATGGTAGGGGAGATTAGGGATAGTGAGACAGCTGATATTGCACTTCGTTCAGCACTTACTGGTCACTTGATGTTATCAACTCTACATACCAATGATGCAACTTCTGCACTTAGTCGACTTATGGATATGGGAATAGAAGAGTTTCTAATATCTTCAACACTTTTAGGAGTATTGGCTCAAAGACTTACTAGACAACTATGTCCTAATTGTAAGTCTCCAACTAAACTATCTTCTACAGTAATAGATGAGTTATCACTTCCTCAAAATGTTACATATTATGAAGCCAAAGGGTGTAAAGAGTGTGATTTTACAGGATATAGTGGGAGAAGAGCTGTTGGTGAACTTTTTATTATGAATGACCATGTGAAAGAGATGATGAAAGATGGACTAAATGACCATCAAATTCGTATGGGTGTCAAAAAAGCAGGAATGGTAACTATAGCAGATAAGCTAAAAGAGATGCTAATCAATGGAGATACTTCATATGAAGAGGCAGTTAGAATTGGAATTATGGAAGATTAGAAATGATAGTAACAAAATATTCAGCAAATGGTAATGATTTTATACTATTTATAGCTCAAAAAAAAGCAGATAGACAAGAATTGGCTAAAAAACTATGCCATAGACAAAATGGAGTGGGTGCAGATGGTATGGTTGTGGTAATTCCACATGAAAAATATGATTTTGAGTGGGAGTTTTATAACTCTGATGGAAGTTTAGCAAATATGTGTGGTAATGCTAGTAGAGCAGTTGCTCATTTTGCTCATGAAAAAGGTATATCAAGAAATGGAAAAGCTGAGTTTCTAACAGGTGCAGGAGTTATTCGTGCAACTATTAATGGACTATATGTAGTTAGTGATATGACTCCACCTAGAATTATAGAGACTAATATCCAAGAAGATAATGAAATTTGGTGGCTTATAGACTCTGGAGTTCCTCATTTGGTTACTATTCGTGATGATATTAGTGAATTTGATATAAAACAAGCTAGACGATTGCGACATAAATATAACTGTAATGTAAATATATGTAAACCTCAAAAAGATACACTATGGGTTAGAACTTATGAGAGAGGTGTAGAAGATGAGACATTGGCATGTGGTACAGGTATGGTAGCATGTTTTGTTAGATGCAATCAAGAGGGGTTATTGGATGATATGGTCAAAGTTTTTCCAACTTCAGGAGATGAACTATATGTTAGTTTGGAAGATGGAGTATATAAATTTGGAGGAAAAGTAACCAAAACCTTTATAGCAGAAACTATTGATTAATCTCATTGTGCTAAAATATCACAATTTTATATAAAAAGGAAAAAATATGCAAAAGAAACTATTTCTATTAATATTTACATTAATAGTGAGCAGTTCTCTACTAATTGCTAAAACATTAGTAACAGTCAATGGTCATAAAATAGATGACTCTATTATACCAAAAGGGTATGAGAAGCTAGATGATACCAAAAGAGCAAATCTAATGGAACATCTAATTAAAGAGGAGCTAATACATCAAGAGTTGCTCAAAAGTAATATAGTAAAAGACCCAAAATTTCAAAAAGCATTTGCCCAGCAGAAAAAAATAGCACAAAAAGAGTACAAAAAAGCAACAGGAAAGAACTTAACAAAAGCACAAATTCGTAATATCAAAGGCTCTATTGCACTAATGCTGTATCAACAAAAACAGTTCCTCTCCACAACTGTTAGTGACCAAGAGGCAAAAGAGTTTTATAATAATAATAGAGAAAAATTTAATTTTCCAAACTCAATAGAGATAGCAAATATAATTGTAAAAACCAAGCAAGAAGCAAAAAATATTATAAAACAGCTCAAAAAAGCATCTAACCTAGATGAAGAGTTTGTAAAATTAGCTCATGAACATAAACAAAATGGTTATATGGGATGGTTTGGAGAGGGTATGGCTCCTCAAAATCTATTTGACGCATCATATAAAGCAAAACCAAAAACACTACTAAAACATCCTATCAAAACTAAATATGGATACCATGTTGTTTATTTACTCAATAAGAAAAAAGCAGGAAAATTATCATATCAAAAGTCAAAAGATAATATTAAAAAAATGCTAAAACAGAAAAAAGTTATCCAAGCATTAGAAGATAGAGTCAATACCCTTTATGGAAATGCAGAGATTGTATATTAGTAAGCTGTAGAGATTTGCTATATATATAAAGCAATAG
>JANTFF010000206.1 GCA_024763575.1 Sulfurovum sp. | reverse complement strand
AGTAATCTAAGTAGTTTATAGCTATATATTAGAAAAATAGATGAACAAAATAGTGAAAAATATCCTACTATATATATGGCTTGATTGGTTGTAGAACCCTCATATATTCCTAGTTTATATATTATTGCTGATATTATATAATATATAGGTTGTTGAGGAAACTCCCAACCTTTATTTGGCATATAGGGAATATTATAGTTTTGGACTAAATATTTAATCAAATCTATATGTCCTTGCCAATCGTGTTGAAATAGAGTAATACCATATCTATTAAAATATGCTATACGAACTACTATACCAACTAATATAATAAATATTATAGCTCTATTTATAGGTGTAGTTGCGATTGAGTTTATATCAAAATTTGATGTTTTGATTTTATCTAATATTTTTATCAAAATAGATAGTAAAAAATATAGTGTAGGAGTACCCAAAAGTATAAATAGAAGCAAAAAATCCCAAAAGTCTATTTTTTGCTTGATTTTAGGCTCTATATTTTGGGTTTGACATATATTTTTACCATAATGAAGAGGAATAGTTATCTGCTCTTCTCCATGATAAAAATAGTCATGTTTTTTAGATATATCTATATTTATGGGTTTATTATTACAAATTAGATGACTTTTTTGGTATTTTGTTATTATATGAAAATTTGCATTTTGGGGTATATTCGATTGGATTATAAAGCTATTTGATGAGGTTTTTATATCTGTTCTAATTAGAAATAGATACAATATACCAAAAAGTATCATTACTAGATATTTTTTCATTAACTATCCTTAAATACTATAAATTTAACCATTAAAAAAGAGCTAACAGTATATACAATAGCACTACCAATTTGAGCTATATAAGGGTTTACAAATCCTAAAAGCCACTGAAGTGTAATGAAGTTAAGTATATAACTAACTCCTAAAATAGTAAAAAACTTAAATATTTGAGATTTACTATTCCTAGTTGATTTAAATGTATATCTGCTATTTAGATAAAATGATAAGATTGAGCCAATAGCATATCCAATAGCATTACTAAGAGTAGCACTTAATCCAATAAACATCAATAGAAAAATAATAGAAAACCCTGCAATAGTATTTATAATACCTACAAGATTATATCTTATAAATTGAAAAAACACTAAATCTCTTTGTCTATAATATATCTAGGTCTATTTTTGGATTGTTGAAATATTCTACCCACATACTCACCAATAATCCCCATACTCATTAGCTGAATACCACCCATAAAGTATATAGATATAATCACCGATGACCACCCTTGAATGGTACTGCCTAATAGATATTTTTCGATTAAAACCCAAAATATAATCAGTAATGAAAATAGAAAAATAATAAATCCTATAAGAGTAATAATCCGAAGAGGTACAATAGAAAAAGAGGCTATTCCATCTAGTGCAAATAGTATCATCTTTTTGAGAGGATATTTACTCTCTCCTGCAAATCTCTCACCTCTACTGTAATATACACTACAAGAGCGAAATCCAATTAGAGGAACAACCCCACGGATAAATAGATTTATCTCTTTGAACTCTGCTAATGCATTAAGTGCCTTTTGGCTCAATAGTCTATAATCAGCATGATTTGATACACTCTCTATACCCATAAAACTTTGGAACTTATAGAAAAATTCAGCAGTTGCTCGTTTGAATGTACTATCTTTACTTCTATCTTCTCTAACACCATATACTACATCATAGCCATCTTTGTATTTCTCTACAAATTGTCTAACAACCATAATATCATCTTGTAAATCTGCATCCATAGAGATAAGTGCATCTGCTGAGTCTTTTAGTTGCATTAATCCTGCTATTAGAGCATTTTGATGTCCAAAATTTCTTGAGAGTTTAATACCTTTAAAATGGGGGTTTTGATTAGATAGATTTTCTATAATCTCCCATGTCCTATCACGACTCCCATCATCAACGAAACATACAAAACTATTATCAGCTATTTCTCCTTTTTCTATCATCTCTTTAAGTAGAGCCTCAACCCTTTGTGTTGTCTCTGCTAAAACTTCCTCTTCATTATAACAAGGTATTACAATTCCTAATCTCATATATCTTTCTCCTCTAACTCAGGTTTTAAAGCCACCAACCATTAAACCAAACTAAATAGTTATCTACATACCATTTTGCCACATCATACCCACTTAGAACAGGATAAAATTCTAAAAATAGTCCTATGATGGTAATCATATAGAGATATAAAGCCATTTTGGCATATTTGTATCTATATATATCTTGCCATAAATATACAATAGCTAATATCAAAAAAGGTACAGCATAATAGAAGTGATAAATAAACATCAATCGCCCTATAAAAATATAAGGCAAATATAGTCCCAAAAATGCAAATAGTATAAATATAGCTTCTAGCTTTTTATAGCGTATAGTAACATAAAATAGATAGAGGATAGCCAAAATCCCACTCCAGAATATAGCAGGATTTCCAAATGCAGTAATAGAGCTAAATCTATCTCCTTGTATATCTCGATAATAACACATTGGTCGAAAATCTATTAGCCAACTCCACCAAGGAGAGCTATATGGATGAGTAGCTTTTAGTGCAGTATGATATTTATACATATTGATTTGATAGTTTATAATATCACTAAATGAGTTATGTTCCATATAGATATAAAATGTCATATAGTAAACAAATAGCCCAACTATAATATAACTCAAAACTCCATACAGAACCAATCTATACCCAGCAAACTGTTTTTCCAAAGGATATTTGGAAAAAATAAGGAAAAGCCCAATTCCCAAAAATCCCAGTGATGAAAAT
>JANTFF010000205.1 GCA_024763575.1 Sulfurovum sp. | reverse complement strand
GTTTTATTCTTTTCTCTATAATTGATTTATCAAATGGATTTACTTCTTTGATAGGTGTAGAATACAAAAATATTGAAGAAAAAATAGTAAGTATTATAACTTTATTGATTTTCATATGGAGGTTCCCTATTTTCTTGACTATTTTGAAGTATAGTCAAAAGTAGGAAAATTTTAACTTATAGTTATATTATTTTATTACTCTTTTTTGTTTAGTATCATAATTATACACATCGTTACTATAATGAAGCAAACCATCACTATTAACCCATGCTGTTAGATATACAATATGCACAGGAACTTTTCTGGATAGATTTAGTTGAGTTTTATTTTTACCTCTTAAAATTCGTTGTGAACGGTTATAGTTTACAGAACTATCTCTAGCAGCAAAAGTAGATAGTAGTGTATTTGGCTGGGATATTCGGATACATCCATGGGAAAAAGCTCTAATATCTTTTTTAAATAGTTTTTTGGTTGGTGTATCATGTAGATACACTGCGAATTGATTTGGGAATTTGAATTTTATTTTACCCAATGCATTTTTTTTGCCAGGTGGTTGCATAAATTTATATTTTTTAGTCTGTCCATATCTAAGTACTTTTGCCCAATCAATTTTGGTTGTATCTATGGTTGGTGCTTTAGTTGAGTATGAAGTTCTCACTTCATAACCTCTATCTTGTAAATAGGTTGGATTTTTGAGTATATTTGGAATAATCTCTTTTTGCACAATACTATCAGGCATTATCCAGTAGGGATTGAGAACTATATAAGATATTTTATTGCTAAATATTGGTGTATGGTGTTTTTTGTCACCCACGATAACACGCATAGAGAGTTTTTCTTTTCCATTTTCGTTATAGTATAAACGAAAATCAGGTATATTTACCATAATATATCTATCTTCAGGTTGGTTTGGCAATCTTTTAATTCTATCTAAATTTAGTAGAACCTTTTTAATCTTCCAATCAACAGATATATTCATCTTTTTTCTAGTATAGCTATTCATCGCCCCATTAGGATAGAGTCCATGTCTTTTTTGAAATCGTTTTACTGCTTGTTTTAGACATCTATCATATTTCTGGTTGTTACCATCACATCTATAGTCTCCTGAACTTTTCAGACGATTAATGAGTTGTGCTACAACTTTACCAGATTTTCCATATCGTAGTTGTGAACTATTTGGTATTTTTCTCCATCCACCATTTCTTCTGATATTTTTTAATCTTTTTAGCTCTGCTAACATTTTTTTATAACCAAAACTTCTAGGTGTAGTTATGTCAACAACTTGTGGAAATGGATACTTTGACATAAGTTCAACTATATCATATTTAGGTGTATAGGTTACCCAATCAGCAGGTATTTTATTTTGACGCAACCATTTTAATCTATTTTTAAAATCCCACCATTTTATTGAACCATATATATTAAAAGATAGATACGATTTACATAAAGAAGAGAGTTCAATATCTAGTTTCATCTGCTCATCAATAGAGAGATTACTCTTTTGGGCAAAACGATTTTTTAGGTATTTGTATCTCTTATAAATATTACCTCTTTTGTCCAACATGGCATCATTTTCAACTATTTTAAATATATCATTTACGGCTTTGGATTTTACCCCTTTATTTGTAAACCACATTGGTGTAAAACCATTTTTTTGATAAAATTTATGGATAAAATCCCTATTTGATATGTTTTTAAATGTTGTATCCCCATTATCAATAATAAGTTGCATTAGTGCTTTTGTAGATTTCTCACTATAGATAATTTCAGATAACGAAACATCTTTTCTATATAGATCTTTTTTGAGAGTCAATGTCTCAAATGGGTCATTGATACGATTTACCTTTTGCATTGAATTTACTGTCATAGCTTCAATAACCACAGCCAACATTATTGTAATAATAATAAATAGAATATTTTTCAAATTGTTCACAACTCTCCTATAATAGTTTTTTCGAGTATATCAAAATAAAATTAGAAAATAGTGGAAATCTTCTTTTTCGTCCTATAAAAATTAAAAAATAATGTTTTTTTGTGTTCAAGACCTATTTTTAGTTAGAAGCGTACATTGTATTATCTTGTATTACGCGTCGTCCCCACAAAAATCTCTTTTTATAAAATGGTTTATCATTCCAGTTATAAACAACTACTTTTTTAGCTGATGAACTAGCATGAATGAAGTTTCCATTTCCCAAATATATACCAACATGAGTAACTATACCCTTTCTATGTTTTTTTGTATCAAAGAAAATCATATCACCTTTTCTTAGATTATTGAAGCTTACATATTGTCCAACTTTTGCTTGGTCACGAGATACTCTAGGTATATTTATACCTGCATCACGATATACCCATTGAGTAAATCCAGAGCAATCAAATTTACTAGGCCCTGTTGCACCCCATACATATTTCGTACCTAAAAAACTTTTGGCATCTCGTTCAATATTATTTATAACTTCTTGTCTATTTGTAGGCTCTTGTATCGGTGTTTCTACTCTTGGATTATATGAACCATAAGAGACTACTTCGATATTATTAGATATATAACTATTTTGCATATTTGTAGGAGAACTTTCTATATTTTGCTGATATATAGGAGAATTCTCTATTGCAAAGTTGTAGTTTGGAGTTGTATCTTGGGTTACTACAAAAAGAGGTTTAGTTTTTTTTGGTTCTTTTATACCCATTATATTATATACAGAGAGTGATTCTTTTGCTAATTTTTTATCTGCATTAGGAGTTGAGTTAGCACAACCACTAAAAAATGATGTAGATGATATAAATATAATAGTTGTTAATAGTGTTTTTT
>JANTFF010000204.1 GCA_024763575.1 Sulfurovum sp. | reverse complement strand
ATTTGATAGAGGGTTTATTATAAATTTCAAAAAGTAGAACTACTAATTAACTAATAAATAAAAAAGGAATTAAATATATGAAAAAAAAGATTTTTAGAGTAATGACAATGGCATATATTGTAACTTTAGGTGCAATATTAGGAGCTAGTATATATGCAGGAGCAGTTGTAGCACCTACTACTTTTCATTCTGAACTACTATTAGGCAAAGAGTTATTATCTAACTTCCAAGAGGGGTTAATAATGACAGTAAACTTCCAAAAGTTAGGATATGCAGTTAATTTTATGGTCTTTTTTGTACTTATATATGAGGCTATCAAATGGAAAAACTTTGAGAGTGATAGATGGACACTTATGGCTTCATTTTTGGTAATTAGTAGTGGATTACTTTTTAGTAGTTTTTATATACCTGATATTATTGATATGCAACTTCAAGGAGAACTAATAACAGCTAGTGAAAAGTTCAAAAATGTACATTTTGCAAGTGAGTTAGATTTTAAGCTTTTTAGTTTTTCTACTTTGGCTCTTTTGATTTTAAACCTCAAAAAGGCACTGCGATAGATGAGACTAAAACAAGATTTTGATTTAGATAATCCACTTATCAAAATAGAACATCTACAAAAAGTATTTGGAACAAAAGAGGTACTCAAAGATGTAAATCTAATCTTTCCTAAAGGCTCAACTACTGTAATTTTGGGTCTATCTGGTGGAGGTAAATCAACAATTATTAAACATATTGTAGGACTCATGAAACCAACAAATGGAGATATTTTTGTAGATGGTGTAAATGTGGCAACTTGTAGTGAAGAGGAGCTAAGGGCTGTTCGTAAAAATACTGGTTATCTATTTCAAGATGGAGCTATGTTTGATAGTATGAATATATTTGATAATGTAGCTTTTCCTCTGCGTGAACATAGAAAAGATATGAGTGAAAAAGAGATAGAAGATAAAGTTATGCGTATGTTATCTATGACAGGACTTGATGCTAAAAGAGTAGCAAAACTAGCTCCAAATGAGTTAAGTGGTGGTATGAGAAAAAGAGCAGGATTAGCAAGAGCAATTATAATGGAACCAAAAATCATACTATATGATGAACCCACAAGTGGTCTTGACCCAATTACTAGTGACCTTATTACTCAATTGATACTCAAACTCCAAAGAGAGTTAGGAGTAACTTCTGTACTAATTACTCATGATATGAAAGAGAGTTTCAAATCGTCTGATTTTTTAGCATTTCTATTTGAAGGAGAGATAATTGAGTGGGCAGATAATGAGAGTTTCAAAAACTCTACAAACCCATTTGTTAGACAGTTTTTAAATGGTGATGGGGAAGGACCTATTAAGTTTAATGGATAATAAAGAGTTAAGAATGAATAATAAACAGTTAGAACACCCTTTTAAACAAATAGTTTTTAATGATAGCCAAATTTTAATTTTAGGCTCTTTTCCTAGTATTGATTCTTTTAAAGAGAGTTTCTACTATGCACATAAACGAAATCAGTTTTGGAGAATACTATCTGATATAACTAAGTATCCTATAAATAACCGTGACCAAAAATTTTGGTTACTCAAACGCTCCAAAATAGCTTTGTGGGATATGGTTAAAAGTTGTAGTAGAGATAATTCATTGGATAGTTCACTAGAAGATATAGAGGTAAATAATATAGCAGAATTTTTAGAAAACAATCCCACTATAAACAAAATAGCCTTTACAGGAAGATTGGCTGAGAAATTATACAAAATAAATTTTGATTATTTAGATATAAAGAGTATTTATTTACCCTCTCCATCAAGTGCTTATGCTAAAATGTCACTTCAAAATAAAATAGAGATATATAAAGAAAGATTAGGGATATAATGGCAGTATGGGCTATAGGTGATATTCAGGGGTGTTATGACTCATTGATGAAACTTTTGAAAAAAATAGAGTTTGATAAGGATAGAGATACATTATGGATTGCAGGAGATTTAGTTAATCGTGGGGATAAATCATTAGAGGTTCTAAACTACCTATACTCTATTAGAGACTCTATCAAAGTAGTTCTAGGTAATCATGATATATCTTTGATTGCAAGTTTTTATGGAATAAAAAAACCAAATGCTACCATACGACCTATTATAGAAGCACCAAATGCCAAAGAGTTAATAGATTGGTTACGATTTCAACCATTTTTGGTTTGGAGTTTTGAACTAGATTTCATGATGGCTCATGCTGGTATATCTCCTCAATTTGATTTTGGAATGGCTGTGAGATACTCTTCAAGAATTGAGAAAAAACTACAAGCTAATAATCCTAAGCCTTGGCTTATAGATATGTTTAAACCAAGTTCAGATATATTTGATGCTAATGCTTCATCAATAGAGATAGATAAATATATTTTGAGTGCTTTTACACGAATGAGGTTTTGTAAAGAAAATGGAAGATTAGACTTTTATCAAAAAGGAAAACCCAAACTTTCCAAACTTGAATATAAAGGCTTATACCCATGGTTTGATTGTCCATCACGCCGTTCAACTACACTTAGAGTGGTTTTTGGTCACTGGTCAACACTTGGCTATTGGTATGATGGCAATGTATTGTGTTTGGATACTGGTTGCTTGTGGGGTAGAGAGCTAACAGCTGTTAGGCTTGACAAGAAAAGACCTGTACCAGTACAGGTTAAGTGTAATAGGAAACAGAATATTTAAAATATCTCTTTATATTTCTCTTCAGTAAATCCTACAATTACTTGACCATTATAGTATCTTTTTCAATAGAAAATCATAGAAAACAGAATTTTTAGCTCTATTTATGATATTTCTATATTCCAAGTTTCACCTTACCTAGAAACTT
>JANTFF010000203.1 GCA_024763575.1 Sulfurovum sp. | reverse complement strand
CTTTATTATTTATAATCAAAAAAATCTTATTCTTATAATAATCTTATTATAATCTCACATTATTCTATATATAGGAGATTTTATGAAAAAAATATCATTTATCTATTTACCATTGCTATTTACTATTTATGTAACAACAGAGGCTGTTTTAAAACTTTTTCACTCTACACTATGTGAATCTACAGGGTGTCTATTGGCTGATAGCCTATTGAGATTTGATAGTATCTATCTCAATTTTATTGGGGTAGCTGATGCTTTGGTTATATTGTTAATAGGGATACTTACTTTTAATAAAAAAGTGAGTGAAAAACTCTTCTTTATAGTTGTGGTATCATCACTACTTTTTGAAACTATTATGTTAGGGTATCAATATTTCGCATCTCCACAGATGTGTAAGTTCTGTATGGGTGTTTATACATTTTTAGTTCTTATAACTCTACTATCTTCACGAAAATATTTTATTATGGTTGTTCCTGCTGTTATAGCACTTATTACGGCTTTATCTTTTTTAGCAATTCCAAAATCACAAGCTTTTGTAGTATCTAATGGTAATTACCTAATTCAATCATCTACATGTCCTCACTGTAAAAAAGTAAAAGCGTATCTAAAAGAACAACACATTGATTTTACTAAACTAGATATTGATGATATAGAGGCTAGAAATTTCGCTACTTTCTTAAATTTCAAAACTATTCCTATTTTATTAGTCAAAGATGGTAAAAATGTTCAGATAATAAATGGAGATAAAAATATTATTGAGTATTTTGAGAACAAAAACGAAACTATTAATATGGAAGATAGTGTGCAAGTAGAAGATAGTGCTACTGTTGAAGATGATAGTAGTGATAATAGTCAATTGATAAATGGTGATGAAGAGGATGATGAGGGGTGTGGATTTGTATCCTTAACCAAACTAGAGAGTAACTGTAGCAAAGAATAACTAAGATATAATAACGATAAAAAAGTGAAATAGTATTATGAGAGAATTTTTGACAAAAGCAAAAGCTTCTACACAGATAGTCGCAACATTAGATAGTAAAACTAAAAATCAAATACTTCAAGAGATGGCAGAGGCTCTATTAGAACATACTGATTTTATCATTGAAGAAAATAGTAAAGATATGCATTTAGGCAGAACTAACAATCTTGATGATGCCTTGCTTGATAGACTTTTACTTGATGAGAATAGAGTGGCAGGGATTGCTAAATCATTAGTAGAAATATCTGCTCTAAAAGAACCTGTAGGTAGAGTATTGGAGGGTTGGATTAATGATGATAAC
The DNA here is from genome assembly GCA_024763575.1 of Sulfurovum sp. GTDB lineage: Bacteria > Campylobacterota > Campylobacteria > Campylobacterales > Sulfurovaceae > UBA1140. The sequence goes on along the minus strand of JANTFF010000203.1, from coordinate 1,553 downwards.
CTAAGAATAGAAAAAGTATCAGTTCCTATTGGTGTAATAGGTGTAATTTATGAGTCTCGACCAAATGTTACATCTGATGTAGGAGCGTTATGTTTTAAAAGTGGAAATGTAGCTATACTCAAAGGTGGAAAAGAGGCAGAAAACTCAAACAGAGCAATTGCAAAAGTACTTCAAAGTGTTTTAGAAAAAAACAGTTTACCAAAAGAGATTATCTCACTACTTCCTGATAGTTCACGAGAGGGTGTAGCAAAACTTATCAAAGAGGATAGTTTTGTAGATTTAATTGTACCTAGAGGTGGAGAGGCTCTTATTCGTTATATATCTGGGAACTCTAGTGTACCTGTAGTAAAACATGACAAAGGACTTTGTCACACATATATTCACAAAGATGCTAATATAAACAAAGCTGTCAATATAGCACTAAATGCAAAATGCCAAAGACCAGGAGTTTGTAATGCTATGGAGACTCTAATTGTAGATAGAGGTATTGCTAAACAGATTTTGCCATCTTTGTATAAAGCATTTATAGATGCAGGAACTAAACTAAAAGGGTGTTCTGCTACTAGAGAGTTTATTTTTATTGACCAAGCAACTGATGAAGATTTTAATACAGAATATCTATCCAATCAACTTAATATTAAAGTTGTAGATAATATAGATGAAGCTATAGCACATATTACAAAATATGGTTCAGGACACTCTGAAGCAATTATTACAGAGAACTATACAGCTAGTGAAGAGTTTTTAAATAGAGTTGATGCATCTTGTGTTTATGTCAATGCTAGTACTCGTTTTACTGATGGTGCAGTATTTGGATTTGGTGCAGAAGTTGGAATATCAACCAATAAACTACACGCTAGAGGTCCAATGGGTATAAACGAGTTGACTACATATAAATTTAAGATATATGGAAATGGACAAACGAGGTAATGTCTAATAGTTTTTGCAAAAAAACTATTATCATACTATTTACTCTCTTTTTTGTTGTTGCAAATGCAAAAAACATGAATGCTCCTATGCCTATTACATTTAAAGGTAATAAACATATAACAACCTCTTCACTCGAAGAGGTTGTAGGTGCAAAAAGAGACTCTGCTTTATCACTTATCAATCAAGGCGTAGCTACTATAAATGAGCTATATATTCCTAAACTTGATGAGATATTTAGATTATATTATCAAAAAGAGGGTTTTTATGAAGCTAATATCTCGCATAAAATAGATAATAGAGGGATACACTTTTTTATCAAAGAGAATAGATATATCAAAGTTAAAAATATAGAGATAACTACTGATTTTGATATAGATGACCTAATAGAGATAAAAAAAGGTAATCGTTTTAGGGCTGAGCTTTTTACCAATACCAAATCAAATATCAAAAAAAGACTTTTACAAAAGGGCTATTGTAATTATGATTTAGATACCAAAGCTTATATAAATTTGAAAAACTATAGTACTAATATTGTGATAAAACTAAAAAAAGGTAAAATATGCCATTTTGGTAAAATCAATATATCAGGCTCTGGTGGTATTGATGATGATGTTATTAAATCT
>JANTFF010000202.1 GCA_024763575.1 Sulfurovum sp. | reverse complement strand
CTCATTTTTTGAACCTTTGTCTAGTTTAAATGTTCGTATAGTTAATTTGAGTGCGATAGATATATTTATAATTTTGTTTTGTAAAATCTCTCTGTTTCCTTTATCATAGACTACATATCTAAGCAAAGAGTTATCAGGATAACTACTATCCAAAACTTTTAGTATATTTTTGGTCAATACACTCTTATCTGCTTTGGTTTTATCTTGGTTATTTTCATTTTCAAAAAGTGCCAATGTTGGTAAAAGCCCACTCTGTATAATACTTGCTCCAAAAGAGGATATATAACCATTATATGCTGATGGTATTACTCCATTAGGATACTCTTGTGATAATACCTCTAATGCCTTTGGAATATATTTTTCTATATCTCTTTTACTCATTTTGATACCTTTTCAAGTCTGCAAAATCCATACCCTATAGATTTATTACCTCCAAACTGTATTCTACTTTGATTATCAAATCTCTTTTCAAATCCTTCTAATTTCTCCTCGGCATCTGTTGGGTCAAGGTTGTTTGGTTTGGCAATAGCAAAATAGAATTTACTCTTTTTGGGTACTACCTCTTCATACCATAGATTTTTACTCTCTCCATTTTCAAGATAGTTTCTAGCGATTACAGGTAGAGTTAGATTTACAAAATCTTTATGATTAAATAGAGCCAAATTCTCTCCCAAAAAGTTATCTAAATCTGATATATTTTCATTTCTAAAAGTGGCTTCAAAATCTTCCAAAATAGTATCTCGGATATTCTCAAAAATTATAGGTCTCTCTTTTTCTACTTTTATTTTTGCCAATTTTTCTAAAACTTCTTTGATTTTAGAGTCAAAATCTATCTCAAAATCATTCAAAAAATCCAAAAATAGTCCAATTACCTCAGGAGATGTAGCTATAAAATAGGGCTTTTGGTTGCTTCTAACAGGACGAGACAATAAAGAGGCTTCAAAAAAATTAAATGCTCCTGCTTGGTGGTCATTATCATTATTGGTTGAACCAAATATATATTTAGTGGCATGACTCTCTCCAAAAGCTTCACGAAAAGCCCCTTTGAGACTAGAGCTATGTATGGTAGGTAGTTTAGTTATAGCATCTCTTTGGACTTGATTATCTACAATATCAAAATTAATATCTCCTGCACCTACATGTAGGTTTGTTACTGTTGTGATTATATATAGGTCTCTTTTCATCTATTTTTCTCCTTGGGTAAATATGTTATATCCGATTTTTTGTAAGTTTGGTTTGTTTATATTTTCTATTAGTTGTGGTGTTGGATTTATAAAAACTGAGCCTTTTTCATAGAAAAAGTACTCTTTGTTGTGTTTTTTGAATACTTTTTTATTATCTTTGAACTTATTTACTAAAAAACTAAAGCTAATCTCACTTGTAATTGCAAATTCACAATTATCCCTAATAGGTATATCTATATAGCTATCACTTAAAAGTGTCAAATAGCCATTTTTATCATAATAATCTAACTCTTGATTACTCTTTTGGATATCCATTTTGAACATAGACTGCTCTGCTCCTAGAGTAATAAATGACTTTTGGAGTTCAAAATCCAACTCTATATAAAAAGCAAATTGAAAATCATCTTTGAGTAGATATGAGGTCTTTTTGAAATAACCCTCTTTATCTGAATTTTTTTTAATTCCTATCTGCTCTATGGGAATAAATATATCTGACATATTTTTAGTTTGCTTAGTATCTATAGAGATATAGTTATCATATATATCTTTTTTGGGGTCATATCCTTTTAGTAATCCTTTTTGATAAGTACAGCTATCTATATCTACTTTTTTGATAAATCTATTGCTATTTTGGATTAGAAAAATAGGAGATATAGATTTGAGAACTCCAAAATTTTGCTCTTGATTAAAAGAAAACTTGGTATCTCCTACCAATTTAGTAGCACTAGATTTATCATCAACCCATTCACCTTGTCGTTTGGTAGTTAATAGTTTTGATTGGATAAGTATCTCTTTTCTTATCATTCCCAAAATAGCTGTCTGTTGTGGAAAAAGACGAGAGTGTACTAGATAGTTGCTATTCTTTGTTAGCTCTCCAAATGTTATATCTCCTCCAAAGAAAAATGGTTTGAGTGGTTTGAGTGTGACTAAATATCTCATTATTTATTTCCTTGAACAAATTTTATAAATCTAAGAGTAGCATATACTATATCAAAAGCACTATCTCTATCTTTTTGATACGCTTCATATATGAAGTCTATAAGTTGAGTAAAGAAATCTCTATACTCAATATGTATATCTTCATTGAAATAGTTACAAAAAAAGTTTTTGAGTTTGTTTTTATTATCTGCTATATTTTTCAATATCTCTTTGTTTGTATCTATCTTATGGTGAATAGAGTGCAAAAAGTTATCTATATCTTTACCACCTTTGATATTGGAAGAGAATAGTCGAAAGTTCTTATAAAGCTTTTGGTCTCCTTTATGGATTATAGATTTAAAAGTCTGTCCACTATGTTTAGTAACAGAGAAAGCTATATTATTTTTATCTCCACTTTTGGCATCTGCAAATAACAAATTTCTACTATTTCCCAATGCCTCATATAGAGGATATTTATAATAGTGTATAGATATACCAAAAGAGAGTGTAGCATCAGTTTCTTTGAATAGATTATCAAACTCATTTGAGATATTATGACACAAATCAAATATAGTCTCATTATTACTTACAACAGGAGCAAAAAAGAGTAAATCATCTCCACCTGCAAATATAGTTATAGCTCCATATTTATCTATAATATTATTTGATTTGATACAGTAATCAAAAAGTTTTTTTGAAAAGGACTGAAAATCCTCTTTTGATTTTAAATTTTTTATAAC
>JANTFF010000201.1 GCA_024763575.1 Sulfurovum sp. | reverse complement strand
AAATACAATTCTAATATCTATGATATTAGGAGCAACAAGCTTAAGTTTTATAGGTTGTGGAGATACAACTACAAGTGACCCTAATGACTTTTCAATGTGTGATGGGATAGGATATACAGATAGTGTAACTAATAATGTAGATTTGCTATCTGGAGAAAATCCAGTAATTACACTTCAAGGAGATAGAATTATTACTGTCCCTGTAGGAACTACTAATATTTTAGCTAATGGAGACCCTTTAAAAGCTTATGACCCACAAGATGGAGATTTGACAAGTCAGGTAGATAGAACAGATGATGTTAATTTAAATCAAGTAGGAGAGTACCATATAAAATATCGTGTAGAAGATAGTGATGGAAATGCAGATATTAAATGTAGAAAAGTTACAGTTACTGGTGGAACCAATACAGATGCAAATGGTATCTATGATAATATCTATACTGACGATGGTACTTATACTGACGATGGTACTTACAATAATGATAATGGATATGTTGATGGCTATACAGGAGGTCAAAGTAATAATGATTTAGGTACACCTGTAAATGGTGATAACTCAACAGGATACAATAATAACTATACATCTAGTGACCTTGATACTTTTATAGCATGGTATTCTAATACATGTGGAGGAGTATTTAATAGTAGTTTATATAATGAGACAACAAAAACATATAAAGGTACAATAGATTGTTCTAATAAAGGTCTTCGTTCTATAGATTTGAGTCCATTAAGTATGTTTGATGGTATTGATGAGATTGATTTAAGTAAAAATAAATTAACTACTATTGATTTCTCTCCAATTAGAGATATTCATACTCTTTGGAAACTAAATATTGCTTATAATACAACAACACTCAAAAGTAAATATGATACTAAAGCAGAAAGAAATGCACTTTTCCGTTACTTTACAAACCTACATGGTGGAGATGGTGTATCTACAGGATTATGGATTGGATTTAAACCAAGAAATCCAAATCAAGAAGAGTTTAGAATCCAATTCTAAAATATACCAAGAGTTTAACTCTTGGGTTTAAGAAGCATAAACTAAAAACTGACTATAATTTTAAAAAAATTTTATAGGAATATTATGCAAAAACATTACACTTCAGTTATATCAAATCTCTTTGGTAAATTTGCCTCTAAAGAGTTTCCAAAACCTATTCAGAATATTATCAATAGTGGTTATGTTAAACTTATGGGTTTAGATATGAGTGAATTCAAAGAACCAAAAGAGTATAAATCCCTCAATAAACTATTTACAAGAGCATTTGAAAAACCAAGAGAGATAACAGATGAGCAAAATATACTTATTTCTCCTGTTGATGCTTTGGTTACAGATTTTGGTGAAATAGTTGAAGGTAAAGCTTATCAGATAAAAGGTATGGAGTATAGCATAGATAAACTATTTGGCGAGTATCATCAAGATGCTACCAAAGCAGTAGAGGGTGGAGAGTTTATTAATCTATATCTATCTCCAAAAGATTATCATAGATACCATTCTCCTGATAAACTTCAAATTATCTCTATTACGCATATAGCAGGAAAATTATACCCTGTCAATTTCCCACTACTACGAAATAAACCTGAACTATTTATAGAAAATGAGAGAGTGATAATCGAGTGTCTTGATAGTAATGGTAATATTTTTGTAATAGTATTAGTGGGTGCATTAAATGTGGGTAAAATGGTTATAACCTTTGAAAAAGAGATTAATACCAACTCTGATATTAGAGAACCAAAACACTATACCTATAATAATCTATGGCTAGAAAAGGGTGAACTATTTGGTTGGTTTGAGATGGGTTCTACTATACTTCTTTTTAGTAAAAAAGGAGTTTGGCAACCAAAAGTGGATATAAATCAAAAAGTTAAATTTGCAGAACCAATTGGAGAGAGAGTATAGATGAAAAAACTTATTATATTTGATATGGATGGTACACTTGTTGATAGCTCTATTACTTTAGTAAATGCTATTAATCATGTAAGAGATAATCTATCGTTAGAACCTATGAGACAAGAGGATATTTTGAGTAAATTAAATGACCATACTATCAATTCAGCACAATATTTTTATGAAGCAGACTCCTTTAAAGCAGACCATGAGATATGGTTTTCAGAGTATTACAAAGATAATCATAAACAAGAACTTAGACTATATGATGGAATAAAAGAGTTACTAGATGAATTAAAAGAAAAAGGCTTTAAATTAGCAGTTGCTACGAATGCTTATAAAATTTCTACCAAACAATCACTAATATATTTGGATATTATAGACTATTTTGATGCTGTTGTTTGTGGTGATGAGGTATCAAGAGCTAAACCATATCCTGAAATGTTACATAAGATATTAGATGAGCTAAATATAGAACCTAATAAAGCTATATTTATAGGTGATGGAGAGAGAGATGAAGAGGCATCAAAAAATGCTAATATAGATTATATTATGGTTCATTGGGGGTTTTCTAATTACAAAGATGAAGATGCTGTACATTCAATCAATCAATTAAAAGAGAGAATTTTGGAGTTTTAATATGCAGTTATCAAAATCTTCTATTACAGATATAGTTAGTGTTACACTTATTGTATTATCATATTATCTACCACAACCATACCAGACACCTGTATTATATACAGGACTTTTTGCAATATCTGGAGCTATTACTAATCAATTAGCTATATATATGTTATTTCATAGAGTTCCTCTTCTTTATGGTTCAGGTGTTATAGAAAATAATTTTGAAGCATTTAAAGGCTCTATCAAAAATATGATAATGACTCAATTTTTTACAAAAGAGCAGATAAATAGATTTTTTGAAGAAGAAGATAAAAAGATAGATTT
>JANTFF010000200.1 GCA_024763575.1 Sulfurovum sp. | reverse complement strand
CTTTCCCAATGGTTGTACTATTGAGTAGCTCAACACCTAATATTTTAGTACCATTAGATGCAAAAATACCAGGCCATCCTAAAAATGCACGATATTTATTATATAACTCTATAGCACTATCAAAAGATACCTCTCCATCAGATTTTTTGATTTTTTTACAATGGGTAGCAACTGCTCTAGTTTGTGGCAGAGGATTAATAGTATCAAACTTCTCTAGTATTTTAGTTGTCAATATACAAGCATCAACACTAAGTCTTTGCATCAGCTTAGGCAGAGTCATAGTTTGAGGAATTTTAAAATATCTATACCCCAAAATATCACCACTATCTAACCCCTCTTCCATAAGCATTGCAGTAACTCCTGTAAATTTATCACCATTTAGCAAAGATTGTTGTACAGGACTAGCACCTCTATATTGGGGTAGCAGTGAAGCATGGAGATTAATACATGGAGCAATATCAAGTATATTTTTGGGTAAAAGTTGACCAAAGGCTGCGACTATAATAAAATCGGGTTTTGACTCTAATATAGCTTCATATATACCATCTTCAGTAAGTTTTTGTGGTTGTAAAATATTTAAGTTATACTCTAATGCCAATAGTTTAACTTCAGGTGCTTTTAACTCTTTTTTTCTTCCTACAGCTCTATCGGGTTGTGTTAATACTAATGGTATCTCTATATCACTATTGTTAATTAATGTTTCTAATATCTCTTTGGCATAGTGAGGTGTTCCCATATAAACTACTCTTTTCAATAGCTACTCCTTAAATTTTTAATGGCATTATAGCAAAAGATTAAAAAAACAAAATATTTTTATTACTTTAAGAAAATAATTATATTAAAAACTTTATAATGAATATAGTATCAACATTCAGTTATATGTTTATATTAAATAATATTAAAAGGAATAGAGATGGAAAGAAGAAACTTTTTAAGAGGCTTATGTGTTATGCCTATTATTGGATTAACTCCTACAATAGGATTTGCCACAGAGGGGGATAATCCAACACCACCACAAACAAGTGGACTAGATAGAGTTATAACTATTATCCAAAATGATAAACGACTAAATAAAAAAGTCACTCCAGAAGACATTCAAGATGCAATAAACTCTGCAAAGAGAATGAATGAGATTATATTAGAAGCCATTGTAAATACAGGAGTAGCAAATGATAAAAAAATCTCAACAGCTGACACACGAGAGCTAAATGATTATATATTTCATAACTATCATGATGAGTGGGTAGTACTACATGGAGATGATGAAGAGGATAGTGAGACAGGTTTTCACAAAGTTGTAAATGATGGAGCTAGAACTAAATTATATGGTAAAAATGCAATAAATAAGATTTTTGATAGTATTTATCATTTAGGATTTGATACACATCTAAAAAACAGACTACTAAATGAAGATGGAAATAAAAATGCTAGTTATAAACATGTAGCAATATGGTTAGACTCTCTTCTTCATGATGATTTAGAAAATGGAACTTTAAGTAATCCTAATATCAAAGAGATTGTAGGTCAGACCCAAACAGGACTTGACAAATCAATCGATATAATATATACTGATAAAGGACTACAAAAACGAATATCAACAGGTGATATAAGAATTGGTGCAAATAGTGCTAATGAGATGAATAAACTAATTATCGAAAGTATAGAGGCTACAGATGCAGGAGCTAGTGGTAGTTTTACTATCCAGAATGTAAAAGATATGAATGCCTTTTTGGTTGATAACTATGCTAGTAGATGGGCTTTACTTCATGGAGATGATGAAGATGATGAAGAGACAGGATACCACAAAGTGCAGAGCGATGGAGCAAAAACTAAACTTTTTGGAAAAAATGCTATCAATAGAGTATTTGATGGAATATACCATTTAGGATTTAAGACAACTTATAAAAATAGATTAGTAAATGAAGATGGAAATAAAAATGCTTCATTTAAAAAAGTAGCCCAGTGGCTAACAGGACTTATGGCAGATGATTTAGATAATCAAAAAGAGGATTTGAAGATTTTAATCCCTCTATATAGTTATCCAAGTAAAGATAGTCAATATAATGAAATTGTTTGGCAAAAATTAATAGATATACAAAATAGTCATCCAAATGCTGAAATTGTAGCAATTGTCAATCCAAACAATGGAAACTTCAGAGAAAAAGATGCTAACTATTCAGATGGAATTAAAAAACTAATAGAAGCAAAAATTAAAGTGGTAGGTTATGTATATACCAAATATGGTAAACGAGATACCACAGAAGTAGTTGATGATATAGAAGCATGGAGTAATATATATAAAGCTGATGGAGTTAGTGGTATATTCTTTGATGAGACCTCAACAAATAGTAGTGATTTGACATACTATACTAATCTAAGTAATGAAGCTAGAACAAGAGAATTAGATTTTGTGATATTAAATCCAGGAATTACAACAGACCCAGCATATATAGACTCAGGTATTGCAAATATAGTAACAAGTTATGAAAACCCAAATAGAGAACTTTTGGAAAATCCACCTGCTACATATAATACACCAAGTCAAACTACAGAGCTTTCACTTCTAATTTATGAAATGGAAGATAATAATGTAGATGACCTTATAGCCTTTGCTAGAGAGCATAAATTCTCATATATATACTTTACAGAAGATGGATTTGATGGTAATCCATGGGATAGTATATCTGATTATTTAGAAGATGAAGTTGTTAAAATGATGGCTTAAATTTTAACTTAGTGTGGGTTTTATAGCCCATAGTATCTTTTTCAATAGAAAATCATAGAAAACAGAATTTTTAGCTCTATTTATGATATTTCTATATTCCAAGTTTCACCTTACCTAGAAACTTTA
>JANTFF010000199.1 GCA_024763575.1 Sulfurovum sp. | reverse complement strand
TATACTTTTTATAAACTTCTTTTTCATATAATCCTTTGCCTCCAAATCTAAGTAGTAGTGCTGTTAGGATTATCTCTTGATGAGTAACTCTATAGTTAAACTCCTGCATTGTAGCATAAAAAGCGTGTTGATATGATTTATAGATATTAAATGTATATCCTATTGGAGTAATCTCTATAGCATTAAGTAGTGTATTTATATACTTTTTTTTGAGTCTATATTTACTATTTTCAAATAGTTCAAAAATAGATGAAACACTATTTTTAGCTCGTTGTGTATGAATAGAGTGTGTTTTAAATCTATCTAATATACTAATAATACTTGGATTTATATCTTTTGGGAATTTGAGATTATCATTTTTTAAAAAATAATTCAAAAAAACACCCTCTCTAACACCTACACCACTAGTTATAACCTCTTTTGCATTGACGAAGTTCAAAATCTTTTGAAATATTAGTGTTCCCTCTCTAATAGTATCAAAACGACCTTTTGGGATATGTAGATAGGGAAGTAGTGATTTACTTGCTATTGTAATATTGGAGAAATATTTATTTTGAGATTTTATTTTGTAGCTAAATGCATGAAGTTTATCTAATGGATACTCTTCTTTTTTCATAATGGCTTTGGCTAGTGTTCTAGCTGTTCCACCAATACCTATAGCTTGATTATCTCTAAAAGAAGAAGGTATCTTCTCTAACTCTTTTTTAATAAACTCTTTTGCCTCATGTAGAGGTCTATTTCTATCAAAAAAAAGCTCTTTGAGGCGTACTGTACCGATATTTAGGGAATATGTATCGATAATTTTACAATTTTTTATTAGAGCTAAATCAGATGAACCACCACCTATATCAATAGTAATACCACTTTGGATTGGCAATAGATTTAATCCAGCAATTGCACCGAATTTTGCTTCACTCTTTCCATCAATTATATCTATATCTAAATCTAACTCTTTTTTTATCCATTTTCTAAACTCATCTCCATTTGGAGCATCTCTTAGTGCAGAGGTTGCCACACATATTGTTTTGGTTACAGAATAGAGTTTTATAGTTTTGATAAATTCTCGAAGAGCGAAGTAGGCTCTTTTAATTCCTATAGGTTGTAGATACCCACCTTTTGCATAAGCACCTTCACCTATACGAACTTTGGATTTTTTCTCACAAATGAGATGAAATCCATATCTACTACTATCTTCATAAATAACTAGTCTAGCAGAGTTAGAACCAATATCTATAATCGCTGTACTATTAGACATAGAAGAGTATCTCTACTCTTCATTTTCTAGTTGTGTAAATTTGAATTTTAGCTCTTCAACACTCTCAACATTATCAGGGTCAGAGGTAATACAATCAACAGGGCATACAGCTATACATTGAGGTTCATCATAATAGCCAACACACTCTGTACATCTATCTGAATCAATAATATATATTGGGTCATTTTCTTCTATTGCACCATTTGGACACTCTTCTCTACATGCATCACACGCGATACAATCATCTGAAATTTTTAAAGCCATATTTTTCTCACTTATATTGATATTATTTTCAGCACTCCTAAGTACTTAAATAGGTTTATAACTTATCAAAGCTTAGAAATAATTTAAAATATTAGTGATTATGTAAAAAACGCTCAAATGGGAATATAATACTTGCAATTGCCCCTTGTGTATCATCTGTTCTATTTTTTAGAGAAATAGTAACACCCATAGATTCTGCAGCATTTTGTGCCAAAAATAGTCCAAGTCCTGCTCCTGTTGATTCTGTAGAGCGTTTAAATGGTGCAAAAAGGTTTTCAGACTCATCAATACCTTTTCCTTCATCTATAATCTCTACAATGAAACTTTTCTCATTGGTACGAACACTAACCTTTACTAATCCACCTTCTGGTGTAAATTTCAAAGCATTTTGAACAAAATTTTGAAAAATATGCATAAAAAGTAGAGGTTGAATATTTATCATAAATCTCTCTATCTCAAAGTTATAGATAAAATCTCTATTTTGTGAATGTGCCAAAAGTTCATACTCTTCAGATTTTTGTGCCAAAAATCTTATAATATTAATTCGTTGAGGTTTTTCAAACTGTTGACCCTCTGCTCTACCATACTCTAAAATATTGTGTATCATACTATTTAGTGTATCTATTGATTTGATATTTTGTTCAAGTGTCTCTTTATTATCTGATAAAAGCTCTTTTGGATTATATTTTCTTTTGTATTTCATTAGAGTTATCTGATTTTTTAGTCGCATTACTGCTAGAGGAGTTTTGAGTTCATGTGCAGTTCCTACATATAGCTCTTTTCTGTAGTTAATAGAAGTCTTAATCTTATTAATTAAATCATTAAAAGCATCTCCTAGCTGTTTAAATTCAGGAGGTAACACCTCTGTCTTGATAGGTTCTAATAGACTCTCATTCATATTATCAAACTTATTAGTAATAGTATATAGAGGTTGCATAATCTCTTTGGATAATTTGGAAGCGTAATATATTATAAAGAGAAATCCTACTATTGTTACAATAAGCATAATCAAATAGATATTTATTAATATATCTTTTTCATTACTTATATTTTTGGTTAATATAATTACTTTATTGGAATTGGTATAAGGATAAGTAACTTTTAAATAGTAGTTATTATCTCTGAACAGTCGTCTAATGGGTATTTGATTTTCAGAATTTTCAATACTAATTTCTATATCAAATACTCTTTTGGGATTAAAGAAGTCAAAATCTTTTTTCAAATCTTCTCTATAAGGGAAATATTGTACTATCTTTGCAGCTTCTTTTAGAAGTGTTTTTTCTGTATTATTATTTATATATAATGATAACATATAAGATATGAATATCATTATTG
>JANTFF010000198.1 GCA_024763575.1 Sulfurovum sp. | reverse complement strand
TTCTAGTAGGAGTATTAGGCAATATATTGGGAATGCGCTATTCTATACCTATAGATAGTGTTCAGTTTTTAAACGAGACTGGTGAACTAGTCAAAACAACTGTAGTCCAACCAATTAGTCTATTACAAATTGCTTTTGGATTAATAATATTTATTCCATCTTTAGCTATAAGTGTTAGACGATTACACGATATAGGTAAAAGTGGATGGTGGTATCTAATTGCTTTTATTCCATTGCTAGGTGCATTGATATTATTAATTTTCTTTGTATTGCCAAGTCAAGATAGAACAAATAGACATGGTTCAATACCATCCATAGTGGAATAATTTTGATAATATCAAAATACATTTTTCTATTATGAAAAAAAAGCTTTTTTTACTTTTATTTTTGGGTCATTATATTAACGCTTCTGAACTAGATTTAGGTATGGGTATAGGTGATATGTATTATCCTGATTATCTAGGTTCAGACCATGCAAACAATATGGTTATTCCTTTTCCTTTTATAGATTATCATAGCAAAAAACTAGATATTGACAAAGATGGGATAAAACAGCAACTCTTTTCTATAGATGGGTTGAGTGCTAGAGTTAGTATGAACGGTTCTTTACCAGTTACAAGTTCTGGGGCTAGAAAAGGTATGGATGATTTAGACCCAGCAGTTGAAATTGGTCCTGCATTGGTTTATAAATTTTATGAGCAAAATGGATTGACTTTTAAATTAGATATTCCTATTCGTGCTGTAGTCTCTACTGATTGGGAGAGTGTTGATTATAGAGGATACAAAACTGACCCAAGGATAGCTATAGATTATGATATTGATGGGTATCTATTACAGTTTCAAACAGGTGGAGTTTGGGCTGATAGTAGGTATAATAACTATATTTATGGTGTAGATAGGGATGATGTTATCAAGGGTAGAGCAGAGTATAAAGCCAAAGCTGGTTATTTGGGGTACAAAACCTCATTTGGAATATCTAAAAAGTATGAGAAGATATGGGCAGGGGCATTTATCAGACATTATAGTTTGGGTGGTGCTGTATCAAATGATAGTCCATTAACAAGACAAAATTATGCTATATATGGAGGTCTATTTATCGCTTATTTGTTTGATAAAAATTTTTATCAAAAGGTAAAAAAATGGATAGAGTAATATATATATCATCACTTGGGAAAAAACATAGTTACTTTTTGGAATTAACTACTAAGAGACTTAGGGGTAAATAAGTTATTTTCTGTTAAAAAACTAACTATTTAATTAATCTTAAATCATTTTTCCACTATTATTATTTCAAAATTTAAATCTAGGTAACTACTATGACAAAAGCACAAATTACCCTTGATGATATACGAGATAATTTCGACCGACGAACTATAATGCGTGGAAATGATTACTATTTAGATGGTAGAGTTATAGCCATAAAGAAGTATAAAACAACTAGTTATAAAATACCTATGACTACTACTATATTTTCAGAAGTTAGAGGTAGTGGAAGAGAGATATATAAACAGAAAATTTTTTTGCCCAATATAGAACATAATCAAGTAGATGGTGAGTGTAGTTGTCCTGTAGGATACAACTGTAAACATGTAGTAGCCGTATTATTTAAATATATGGAAAATTATGAATTTGACACTATATCATTGCCATCATTGCCATCATTGCCATCATTGCCATCATTGCCATCAAAACCACAAAAAGCACCAAAACCTAAACAGATATTAGATATAAAAGCTCAAAAGTGGCTCAATAAATTTAAAGAGGTTTATCAAAGTTCTAAAGAAGAAGTTATGGTAGAGTCTCGCAAAGAGTTTTTGATTTATAGACTTTTTGAGTATAGAGATTATGATAATAGTGATATTGAGTTCTATCGAGCCAAAATATTAAAAAATGGAAACCTATCCAAAGGTGCTATATTATCAAGAGATAGTATATTTAATAGCTATAGTTGGAAAAGTTATATAGATGAGAATGATAAAAGTTTAATACCCTCTCTACAGAGATTAATAAATTTTGATAGAAGTCTTTACTCTAAAAGTATAACATTTTTAGGCAAATATGGTTCAATAGTCCTTAAAAATTTGGTTAAAAGCAAAAAATGTTATTTTCAATCCAATATGCAACCATTGGAATTTATAAATAGTCCCAAAAAACTATCTTTTTCATGGAAAGAGGGAAAATGGAGTAGTAAACTAAAGTCTAATCTACAATCAAATGAGTATCTAATAGCTAAAACAGAACCAATAATGTGTATAGACACCGATAAAAATCTAATATATGAGATAGAGACAGAGTATAATAGTGAAGAGTTAGATTTTATGTTAAATGCTCCTGAATTGCCAAATGATTCTATTGTTTCTGTGACTCAAAGAGTTTTGGAAGATATGCCTGAAATGGAGTTTCCCTTACCTTCAAAATTTGAGATAGAGGAGTTGAAAATCAAACCAATTCCTAGTTTATATCTTTATAGTCAGAAAAAAGAGAATAAACAGATACATATTATGAGACTTAGTTTCCTATATGATAATCATAAAATTCCATCACACAAAAAAGGCTCAACTCTAACTCTAACCCAAGATAACAAAAGTATCAAAATTATTAGAGACCTAAATATAGAACAAGAGAGTAGAGAGATTATAGAAAGTGCAGGATTTGAATTTGAATCAAATCCTCAAATATCAGGTTATATCAGTTTCGCAAAACCATCTATGCAAGTAGCCATAGAGAGATGGAGAGAGTTTATAGAAGAGCAGATACCTCAGCTCAAAGAGGATGGTTGGCAGATAGAGATTGATGATAATTTTAATTATCAATTTGAGTATATAGATACTATTACTGTAGAGAGTAGTGAGAGTGGAGATA
>JANTFF010000197.1 GCA_024763575.1 Sulfurovum sp. | reverse complement strand
ATCCCCGTCTTAGAGAACGGGGTTTTCTTGAAGTTTTTTTGATAAAATCAGCAACAGATTGATAACTCTTTAACATATTATCTATAAAAAGTACCCACCTGTGTACTCTTCAAATTTTTTTCGATTAAATTTATTATCATCTTCTACTTCTATAAAGACCCCATAGTTCGCCACATAAAAGAAGCCTCCAAACTCATAACTATAATGACTTGGTTTCTGCCCCTCTTGATACTTAATAAGATTAAAAGTAAAGAATTGCATAAGTGAATTGATATATGACTGTTCATACTTTTTTTTACTAAAGCCCTCTATATCGTTAAGAGATTTAAAACTCTCCCATACTTTCTCTCCATCAAGAAAATTATCTGTCAAATAGTTTTCTATTCTCTTATCTTCAAACTCTTTTACTCCTTTATAAATCTCTAAATCTATTTTAAAAGGGAAAAATAGTGTCATATTTTCAGAGTTAATCAATGTCATGGTTTTACTTATATTTTTATAGTCAAGCTTTTCTAAAAGTGCTGAAAAGTTATCTATATTGGTATTCACACCACTCTCATATCTTAGTCCATTTCTTTGAATTACCTCTAATACCTCCCTGTAATAATCATGATAGTTCTTATCTCTCAAAATGGTTTGATATTTTTTTTGAGTCAAATCAAATCCTAAACGATTATCTCCTCTATAAATTTTAGCAACATCATCCATATTAAAAAAGTAAACCTTTGAGTCACTCTTTTTACAACTTCGATTAATCCGTCCCATAAACTGCTCTTCACTATCAAGAGTAGATATATCTTTAAATCCTAAATCCATATCTATATCCACCCCTGCTTCTATCACTTGGGTAGCTATAATGATAATCGGTTTATCCTCTTTGCTTTTGTTTATCACATATTGCCTATAGGCTTTATTATCATCTCCACTTAATTCGTAAACATTTTCATTATAATCTTTTATTTGATTATAAAACTCTCTAGCACTCTGCTTTTTAATAAATTCAAAAAGTATCTTTTGGTACTTATCTTTAACCTCATCAAAAAACTCTTCTAATCTATCAAGCTCTATTTTTCCCTCTTTAAGAAGTTCAAAATTTACCTTTACCCTATCTTTAAAAAGAGTATTTTTAAAAAAATCGTCTCTTTTTTCTTTACTAATCAAATCTACAAAATTACTCTTTTTTTCCAAAAAGAAATCTAGTTTTGGTAAAGTAGCTGACATAATGATAATTTTGATATTTAAAAGTTTGGCATATTTATCAAAAAACTCTACCATATACCACCAAAGGTTATTGTTATAACTCTGTATCTCATCAAGTATTATCACAGAGTTTGCTAATTGCCATAATGGAAAATTATCCTCTTTTGATGTACCAAATAAAATATTAAATAGAGCTACATGAGTGGTAATAATCGCAGGAGAGTGAAAAAAAAGTCTATTGATATAAGATTTGGTATAGTTACTCTCATTTTCTTCTTGATTTTTCTCTAACTCAATAGGAGAGATAGAGTTAATTGTCTCTATTTTTAAATCATCTCCAAATATATCATCAAAAACACTTTTGGTCTGCTCTACAAGGGTATTAAAAGGGAAAACATAAAAAAATTTATTGAGTTTTTTATCACTTTGTAAAAGTTTCAAAGCTAAGTTTATAGAAGTGATAGTCTTTCCACTTCCTGTTGGGGCTTCTAAATAAAAAATATGTTTTTTGGGGTCTAAATTGGACTCTGCCTCTTGAAATATCTCATTTCGTAGTTTATTAATCCCTATTGGTTCTCCAAATCCCTTTAAAAACTTATCAAATCTTTTTTGAAGTATATCTTTTTGAATATCTGTAAATGTACCAAAATCATCTATCTTCAAATCAGCCATATACTCATTAGTTGCATAATAATCAGATGATACCAAAAGAGAGAAAAGAAGTTTGTTTAAGATATAAAATTCAAACTTTTTATCTAAATAGAGAGAGACTTCTTTTTTGATATTATTAAAGTCAGGATGTTCTTCTTGTTTATTAGAAAAATATTCCTCTATCTGTCCTAGTCTTCCATGATGCTTTGCAATAGAGTATGTAAAGTTATAGAGAATATAAATAAGTCGATAATACTCACTATCTTCCTCTATTTTTTCAATTATAGGTTTATAATAATCTATAAAATAAACAACACCACCAAAAGAGTGGTTAGAATTGGAACAGTTTTTATATTTAGGGTTACTCATCTTCTTAGATTGAAAACAAGGATTCATCTTCCCTAAATCATGCAAATAGATAGTATTATAAAACATCTCTTTAATTAACTTAGTATATTTATTATCAATACTCTCTATGAGTCCATCTATAAGAGATTCTAGCTCTTTAGCTTCTACTATTTTTTCCAAATACTTCTTAGTACATTCTAAATGTTCAGCTAAAGTTTCATTTGGAGTATGTGCTAAAAAAGAGTCATCCACCCCAAAAATATTTAAATCTAAATACATATTAACCTACATAAAAAAGTAATTTTTTTGTTTAAACGAATAAATATCATCTGAACTACTTTGAACTATTTTATGATTGGTAAAAATTAAGTTTTCATACTCATAAAAATGATACTCATCTTGCAGTCTCATAGGCGATACTTCTTTAAAAAAGTAGGAAAGTTCTCCTCTTGGTGGCATAGTTGAAATTTTACATCTATCTTCTATAAAAAGAGAAAAAATTTTGCTACCATCAATAGAACTATTTAGCTTTAACTCTTCGACCTCATCTAGTGTTGCAGGATGGTCATTTTTCCCCAAATAAGGAACAAAAACAGATTTTTTACCTATCAAATACTCTTTTAATCTCTTATACTCATCACTACTATCATCTAAAACCAAAATCT
>JANTFF010000196.1 GCA_024763575.1 Sulfurovum sp. | reverse complement strand
AGTTGGCTTTCCATTAACCTACAAAGTGATGATGAGATAGTTAGACCCAAACCCGTACCACCAAAATTTCTTGTAGTACTACTATCAGCTTGAATAAAAGATTGAAATATCTCTTTTTGTCTATTTTTTGGTATTCCTATACCTGTATCTTGTACATAAAATAAAACTTTTTCTCTATTTCCACTTATAGATAAAGATTTTATACTCATCTCAACACTACCATCTTTGGGAGTGAATTTTATAGCGTTATTAATTAGATTTGTTAATATCTGAACTACTCTTAATCTATCCATAATCAGACATTCACTAATAGATGAATCTATATTGATAATAAATGATATATCTTTTTGTCCAGCTTGAGATTTAAAAATATTCATTGCATTTCGTATATCTGTAAAAGGATTAGTGGGTATCAAGTCTAATTCCAAATTACCACTCTCTATTTTTGAAAAATCTAAAATATCATTAACAATTTGTAAAAGTGTCATAGTTGAGCTTTTGATATACTCTGTAAATTGTCTCTGCTTATTATTGAGGTCACTATCAAATAGCAAATCGGTAAATCCTACAATACCATTCATAGGTGTACGAATTTCATGACTCATATTTGCCATAAATTGAGATTTCGCTTTTTCTGAAGCTTCTGCCATCTCTCTAGCTAACTCTAATTCAGTAATATCAGTAAAACTAGCAATTATAAACTCTTCATCTTCAAAAGCAATAGATTTTAATAGTACAGAAAAAGTTTTCTCTTCTCCTTTTGCATCATATATTAGGGCTTTATGTTGTCTATGGGGTTCTCTAAATACAATATCTGTCCAATGTTCATCTGGGCTTGTTTTTTTTAAATAACCTTCTCTTCCTATAAAAAGCTCACAAATACATCTATATTTTTTCTTGAAATCTGCCAAGGAGTCAAAACCAAAAGTCTCAAAAAATCTTTTATTAGCTTTTAAAATACCCTTATGGATATTTGCAGTAAAAACAACATTCTCTTGGTCATCAAACAACATTTGATTGTAACGATACTCTTTTTGTAATTTTTTTTCAGCTATAACTCGTTTGGTAATATTACTACGAATAGCCATATACTCTATAATATGATTATTTTTATTTAGTAGAGGAAAAATATGGGTATCTACATAATAGCTACTTCCATCTTTTGCCCTATTTCTAAGTTCTCCATGCCAATTCTGTTTAGAAGATATAGTATCCCACATATTTTTATAAATACCAAAAGGTTCATCAGGGTGTCTTACAATATTGTGAGGTTTTCCTAATAGTTCATCTTCTGTATATCCACTTAATTTACAAAATGCTCTATTGACATATGTAATTCGCCCTGTAATATCTGTTTTGGATACAACCATTGTCTTATCAATAGCATCTTTGTATTGGCGTAAAAGTATAGATTGCTCATCAACTTGGTCTTTTAGTGATAGGTTATATTTTTCAATAGTTTTATAAACCTCTATAAGCTCTTCTGAATTAATCTCAATAGTATGTTTTAGTAATCTTTTCTCTTTATCATAATCATTATATGCATCATCAATTAAACAAAGTAGTTGTTGAACTCTATTATCTAGTTGTGTTATATCGTAATTTTTACCAAATATATTTTTGATTTGTCTGTTTAATAATCTATTCATCTCTAATCCTCATATATAACTGTTAGTGTCATTGTTTGATTGTGTAACTGACAAGATAAAACCTTATCAGAATAGGGGGCTAACTCTCCATAAGAGTAAAATCCAGTTAACTCAACATTATCACCTAAAATATCTGCAATAGACTCAAGCTCTTCATCAGAGAGTTGATTTAAAATTACTCTTCTTCCAATACAGCTTACTACTAAACCTAGAGCAGTTTTTGTATTGTACTGTTTTATATTACTAGCTGCCATCTCAGAGCCATCAATCAAACCATCAATATCACTCTTCATTAATCTAGCAAATGAGCCATTTGGAACATCTCCTGCAAAAATCAGAGCTTTTTTATCCTCATCTACTGATAAAACAGAACGAATAACTGCATAATCTTCATTCTCTTTTTTGATATTAAATGGAAATCTCAATCCATTTGCACTTAGATTCTCAGCATACTCTCCTAGATATTTTTTGTATAAATCAAGTGCAGGTTTACCATCAATCTCATATACAATATTATTTATTGACTTTGTAATACGGCGATATATCCCAAACTCTTCCCAACCTGCATAACATCCACTACTAATATGAAATGACTCACCATAAAAACCAACTGCAACCATACGATTTTGAGAGGCAATATCATTAGCAATAACCCATGTCTCTTCAAAATCTATACCATCACCAGCCAAACCACCTGTAATGGTAACTCCAGAAGTTACTGCTTGATTTGCACCTTTGGCTAAAAAAGAGCCATTCATATTTAGTCCATCAGATAGTATAAAGATATGTTGGAGGTTCTCTTTGGGAAGATTTTCTATAAGTTGATAACTTGCTTTGCATTGATTATCTGTATCAGAAAAATCTTCTACAGATATTTCCACTCTACCTTTATCAAAAGAGATAGCTGTTGCAACTATTGGTGCATCACTAATAGAGTCTCCCAAGATATTTCCACTAGAAGAACAACCTACAATATCTGCTTTGGGATAGAGTATTTTTAGTTTTTCATATATATCAGCTTTTTTAATAGTATCTCTATCTCCAAAGGCAAATACTATATCAGTAGGTTTATTATTTAATTCATTCTCTTCTATTTCCCATTGTTCATTTATATATTTTAGTCTCTCTATAGTCATAATAATAATACTCTTTTATTTATAATTTTAATATAGTGACTAGTTTATCATATTAAGGGTAAGTTTATTTTTAATATGCTAGAG
>JANTFF010000195.1 GCA_024763575.1 Sulfurovum sp. | reverse complement strand
TCATATATAGCTTATTTTTATATATATTTCACTCTTACATTCAAGAAAAAGAGATATTAATAAGTTGGTTAGTTTTAGCTATATTTTCTATCCTTTTTTTGATGTATAGCAGATATTATAATAAAGTTGTATATCAAGCTTCAAAAAATATAGAAAAATATAATAAAGCAAAAAAAAGATTGGATATAAAAAAGAAAAAACTATCTTCTCTATTAGAACAAGCTCCCATTGGTATATTCTATTATGATAGAGAACTAAGAATTATAAAATATAACAAACTGTTTTATGAAATATTTGGACTAGAGACTAATCTAAAAGGGTTTCATCTTGATAATCTACCTGATAAAAAAAGTGTAGAGGTTATAAGAAGTGTACTTCATAAAAAATCTTCCAAAAAATATATGGGTTCTTATGATTTTACATTTCAAAATAAAATTATGTGGGCAGAACTTACATGTTCTAGTCTTCTTGATGAGAATGATAATATCAGAGGTGGTATTGGTATAGTACAAGACAAAACAGTAGAACATCAAGCGTATGAGCAGATTAACTATATATCATTTCATGATCCCTTAACTAATATGCCAAATAGAAGACATTACAAAGATTTTATGTCAAATCTTATAAAAGATGTCAAAAATCAAAAGTACTTCTCTATACTATTTTATATGGATTTAAATCACTTCAAAGAGATTAACGATACATTTGGTCATTCTGTGGGAGATTCATTGCTTATTGAGGTAGCAAATAGATTTAAATCTTTGGATATAGAGAACAAACACCTAAGCCGACTTGGAGGTGATGAGTTTACTATGGCAATACCTTTTGTATCAGAAAATGAACTAGAGACTAAAAAGTATGCTTCAAATTTAGCTACAAAAATCAAAAAACTATTTTTTGAAAAATTTGAGATAGAAGGACTAAATCTATACATGACAACAAGTATAGGGATTGTTCTAATTGAGCCAAAAACTGATAATATAGATACTATTATAAGACATGCTGATATGGCAATGTATCAAACCAAAAGAGATGGACAGGACAATATCCGTTTCTATGACCATGCACTAGATTTGGAGAGACAAGAACTAACAGCACTACAACAAGATTTAAATCATGCTATTGATAATGGTGAATTAGAACTATATTATCAACCTATTGTTAATATCAAAGATGATGTACTAAATGCAGTCGAAGCACTTATACGATGGAACCACCCTAAAAAGGGTCTAATTATGCCTGATAAATTTATACCAATGGCTACAGAGTCAGGATTAATCAATAGATTAGGGTGGTGGGTAGCAAATGAGGTTTGCAGACAACTATATATTTGGAATAATAAAGATTTAATTACCTTTGAATATATTGCTATTAATATCAATGCAAGACAACTTCATGAGATAGACTTCTCTAAACATGTAGAGGGTTGTATCCTCAAATATAAAATAGACCCATCATTAATTAAACTAGAGGTAACAGAGACAACACTTATAGATAGTTTTAGCAAAACTCAACAGATTATCAAAGATTTGAAAAATATAGGTGTAGAGTGTAATATTGATGATTTTGGAACAGGTTATTCATCACTCTCATATCTCAAAAAATTATCTTTTAAAGTACTTAAAATTGATAGGTTTTTTGTTAGTGAGATTTTACAAAATGAAGATGATTTAGAGTTAGTCAAAAGTATTATTGGAATAGGTAAACAGTTTAATTATAAAGTAATAGTAGAAGGAATTGAGACCAAAGAGCAGAAAAAGAAAATATTTGAAATAGATAGTGATGTATCTTATCAAGGGTTTTTATGTAGCAGGGCTATTCCTGCAAAAGAGTTTGAGAACAGATTTTTGATATAATTTCTAAAAATGTTTCAAAGGGATTATTTTGGCACTTGTGAGTCTATTTAATATTGATAAAAATTATGATGTAAAACAACTACTAAAAGGAGTTGACTTCTCGCTTAATGATGGTGAGAGAGTAGCAATAGTAGGTCAAAATGGTTGTGGAAAGTCAACACTAATTAAAATCATATCTGGTGAACTTAGTGCTGATAGTGGACGGAGGGTTATAGACAGACGGGTTATTATAGATACACTTGACCAAAATCCACATTTTGATGCGGCACTTATTGTTCGTGATGCTATTGAAAATGAGCTAGTAGAGATAAAAAAAGCCAAAAATCGTTATGATGAACTATCCGAGCTTATATCAATAGATTACGATAATCAAAAACTTATTGATGAACATGCCCAAATTACCACATATCTTGACCATCATAACGCTTGGAATTTAGATGATAAGATAGAGCGAGTACTCCAAGAGTTCAAACTAAAAGAGTATGAGTATAGAAATGTCAATACTCTATCAGGTGGAGAGCAAAGAAGAGTAGCACTAGCTTCACTCATACTTAAAAAACCTGATATTTTACTACTAGATGAACCTACAAACCATCTTGATGTTTATATGGTTGAGTTTCTCGAAGAGATACTTATTAAAGAGAAGTTTACACTATTGATTATTTCTCACGATAGACACTTCATTAATACAATTGCCACTCGTATTGTAGAGATAGAGAATATGAATGTAGTCTCTTATGATGGTGGATATGACCAGTTTTTGGTCAAAAAAGAGCAACGAATGAATAGTATGAAAAAAGAGCATGAAAATCTATTGCGATTTTTGAAAAAAGAAGAGGAGTGGTTAAGTCGAGGAGTAAAAGCTAGGCTTACTCGAAATCAGGGACGGAAAAAACGAGTATTTGAACTACGAGACAAAGCTCAAAAAGACCCTACTCTAATTAGAAAAATGATGATTGATTTAGAGCGAGAGAAAAAGAGTTTTAATTCAGAGGGTTCAATTTCTAAAAAAAAGATGCTATTTGATA
>JANTFF010000194.1 GCA_024763575.1 Sulfurovum sp. | reverse complement strand
TCAGCCATCATTCTAAATAGATAATAACCATTATTACACCCAATATCACCTACAATTTTATCTTTAATATCAAAATAAGGTTTAATCAAATCATATTTTATAAAACTTTGCCACTCACTATCTATAAAAGTTGAAGATATTTTAAAAGGACCTTTTCTCCAAGGCTGAATAAGTTTTGCAGTATCATAAATATATTTTTCATCTTCTTTAGATAGGTTATTAGAGATTATCTCTACACTTTCACCTATCTTTATCTCTATATCATCAACTTTCGGAAGCCCTTGTATAGCTTCCCAACGAGGTTTAATATTTTTCCACTCTATACATCTTTCTCGTTCTTGTCGTAATTTATTTAAATCTACCATATACTACTTGATATAAGCTTTGATAATTTTTTGCTCAACTACTGGTCTATCAGCTTTGCCTGTTTTTGTATTTTCTATTTTTTTAACACTCTCTTGACCTGATACAACTTCACCAAATATAGTATATCCACCATTTAACCAAGGGGTTGCTTTGGTAGTAATAAAAAATTGACTTCCATTAGTATTTGGTCCATGGTTTGCCATAGCCAATAGAAATGGTTTATCAAATACTACATTTTTACCATACTCATTTATAAACTCTTTGTGCCAAATTGACTCACCACCTCTACCTGTACCTGTTGGGTCTCCACCTTGTATCATAAAGTTTTTGATAACTCTATGAAATATTAAACCATTATAATAACCATTTTTGACATGTGTAGTAAAATTTTCTACAGCCAATGGTGCAACCTTTGGCATCATTTTTAACTCTATATTACCTTGATTTGTTTCCAATACTACAATAGTTTGACCTTTTCTATCCTCTTTTTTAACTGTAGTTTTATTGTTATCTGTAGGTTGTTGTGCATTACATCCTGTTACAAATATCATCATAGATACAAACAGTAATAGTCCAATTTTTCTCATTTTTTTCCTTTTATATTCTATTTTGCGTAATTGATATCTCGTTTTTCACGAATAACAGTTACTTTAATTTCGCCAGGGTATTGTACCTTTTTTTCAATCTCTTTTGCAATCTTTTTAGACAATACTGTTGTTTGTGCATCATTTATTTTCCCTGCATCAACAAAAACACGAACTTCTCTACCTGCATTAATAGCATAAGCATCTCTGACACCTCTGTTTTTAAGTGCTATCTCTTCTATATCTTTAACACGATTGACAAAGTTTTCTAATACATCTCTTCTAGCTCCTGGTCTTGATGCACTCAATGCATCTGCAGCACAGACAGCAGCACTCTCTATACTATCTGGTTCTCTATGTCCATGATGAGCATATATTGCATTAATTACTGTTGGGTGTTCATTATGTCTTTTACAAACCTCTACACCTAAATCGACATGATTTCCACCTACATCTTGGGTCAATGCCTTACCTATATCATGTAATAGTCCAGCTCTTAGGGCTAACTTTTGGTCACCATCCATTTCAGCTGCCATGAGAGCTGCCAATTTTGCAACTTCAAGTGTATGAGCTAAGGCATTTTGTCCATAACTAGCACGATACCTCATTCGTCCAAGTAGTCGCATTAACTCTTCATCCATAGGAAGAAGACCCAATTCAACTACAATATTTTCTCCATCTTCTAAAATCTTCTGTTCAAATTCATCTATTATTTTTTTATGAACTGCTTCAATTCTACCAGGATGAATTCGCCCATCTTCTACCAAAATTTCAATAGTTCTAGTAGCAATTGCACGACGATATAGGTTAAAGTTGCTCACTATTATAACTCCTGGGGTTTCATCTACAATAATATCCACACCCAAAAGTTGTTCTAGGCTTTTGATATTTCGTCCCTCTTTACCAATTATACGACCTTTGTGTTCATCACTAGGAAGATTAATTATATTGATAAGTCTCTCACCTGCAAACTCACCTGCATATCGTGTAACAGCTTGGGATATGATATAATCAGCTTTTCGTTTAGCTTCATGTCTAGCTTCTTTTTCATATTTTCGTATCAACTGTGCCATTTCAAGTTGTGACTGCTCTTCAACTTGTTGAAGTAAATAAGCTTTTGCCTCATCTTGAGTCATACCTGAACTTTTTTCCATAATAGAGATACTTTTATTTATCTCTTGTCTCTTCTCTTCTTCGAGAGACTCTAAATCTCTCACTTTTTTTTCTAGTTCTTTCTTTATTAATGAGAACTCTTGTTTTTTCTCTTCTAAAGATTTTAGTTCAAGTAAAAGTTCAGTTTTCTGTTTTTCAACCTCCAAAACTTTATCTTGAAACCTCTTATCTAACTCTACCTCTTTGCTTTTTATCTCTATTTGAGCCTCTTGCAAAATATGTTCAGCTTCATATGCAATAGCACTAGCTTTTGCTTTTGCCTCTGTCACATAATGTTTGAACTGCTTTTTATTATCGTTTTTCACAAACAAATAACTAGCCAATGCTCCCAAAACAGCTGTTATTGTTGCTACTATAGATACCTCTTCTACCATTGTTTCTCCTTTTCAAGGAGCCTAAATCCCTAAATATATCTGTTTTTATTATTTAAAATATTTTTTGGTGTAATATAAACATTCCCTTTTACATCATAATCATCAGTTATAATATTTTTAGATATACACTGTTTTCTTGATACAAAAAGGACTCTATTTACTCTGTTTCCATTCTCCTCGAAAAACCTATCATAGAATCCTTTTCCAAAACCAACTCTCCTAAATGACCTATCCATCCCTATAATTGGGACTATAGCCAAGTCTATCTTCTTATAAATTAGATTAGATATATTAGGTTCTTTTACACCAAAGTTTTTTATTTTGATAGGCAATCTATATTTTACCAATCTAAAGCTTTTACCTTCCATAAATGGGACTAAAAGAGTAATA
>JANTFF010000193.1 GCA_024763575.1 Sulfurovum sp. | reverse complement strand
TCTATTCAGTTGATTTTAGTTACAATATTCTCATAGTTCTTTAACATTTAGAGAAAATATCATCATTAAGAGGAAGTGTAATTCCTATCAATCCACCACATCAAAGCAAATAGAAGTCCAGTAGTCTTAGCAATAGTCTCATCATATATAAACTCTCGTACTTTATCAGTTGGTATCTCTATCACTTCAATAAGCTCTGCATCAACTCCACCACCTGAACTTACACGCATTGACTCATCAATTTCTGTATAAAAGAGTGTCTGTTTTGAACCTGCAAAACCAACTGCACTATTGACCTCTGTAATTCTCTCTATTTGCTCTATTGGAACTAGATAACCACACTCTTCTGTAATCTCCTCACTTGCTATCTTGACCAATGATAAATCTTTGTCAACAATACCTGCACAAAGTTCAACTGTTAATCCATCTCCATTTCCCATATATACAGCAGGGCGAAATTGTTTTACCAATACAAAACTATTATGCTCTTTGTGATATATCAAAATTGCTACTGAGTCATGTGCTTGGACTACTTCCCATGATTTTGGGATACCATTTTGTTTATATGTTACCAATCCTGCTTCGATAAATTTTGGGTTTTCTAGTTCTTGTAGATTGAAATCTTCTATTCTGTTTTCCATTTTACCATCCTATCTTTTTATAATAATTTTTCATTCTAGGAGAAACTTGTCTCTCTTGTACTGTGTTCCATACATACGATGGTCTATTTTCCTCAAAAATCTTATTTATGATTTTGGTATATCTTCTTTTTCTTTTCAAAAATGCTCTTTTACCTTTTCCTACTAATCCTTTTGAGGAGAACTTTACCATACTCATAGGGTTAATTGGTCTTCCATTTTTATATAGACCAAAATGTAGATGAGGTCCTGTACTTCTGCCTGTACTTCCTACAAATCCTATCACTTGACCTTTTTTAACTCTCTGACCTACTTTTGCTTTTCTTCTGCTTTGGTGTGCATATAGTGTTACATAACCGTCACTATGTTTTATTTTAATTACATTTCCATATCCTCCCATCCAACCAGAAAAGATTACTTTTCCATCAGCTGCGGCTAATATTGGTGTACCTCTTCTTGCTCCAAAATCTACTCCTAAATGAGCTTTGTATCTATGAAGTATAGGGTGCCATCGTCTATTGGTAAATGGTGAAGTAATTCGTATATGGTTTAGTGGTTTTCTCATATACTTTTTGACTAACTCTTTTCCATTTTCATCATAATATTTACCATCAGTATGTTTAAATACATAGTGTTTAGTAGCATGAGATTCTACCATAGCTACTTTAATATCAGGGATACCTATCGGTTGTCCTAGACGCATTTTTTGGTCATATACTATAGCTAATTTATCATTTTTCTGAATGGAACGAAAATTTACACTATGCTTCATAAGTCTTGTAAACTCATTAGCTAGTTTTCTATTTTTGACTTTTTTGATAATATCAGAGTGGGGAGTTTGGTCAATAGATAGAAGTGCTACAAAGGTATCTTTTTGATATGCAATAGGAATAAGCTCTACTTTATACCCTCTTGGTGTTCTAAAAAGGTGAAGTTGTAGCTCTTCACCAATAGGTATAAGTGTTTGAAGTAAAACACCATTACTAGCAACCATCTCATAAAATCGCCTATTTGGATTAATCTCTGCAATTAGTTGTGCATCATCTTTATCCATTAGATTAATTATATCTTTAGATATTTTGTATTTTTTTAAGTATGTTTCAAAATCAAGACCTTTTTTCCAAAAATCATTAGTAACTTTTGCCGAAAAAAGAGAACTAGAAAACAGTATTGAAACTAAAAAATATTTTATATATTTATTATACAAATATTCTCCTATCTATTTTTGTATATAGATTATAGCGAATAATTACTTATCTATCCAAAGAGATTAATCTTTTATTGTTGTATTGGTCGGATATGGTATATTGTGATTTTTTAGCCTCGATAGTTATATCTTGATTGTGTATAGTTCCTACTCTATGACCAATATGCAGACCTATTTGTGGAATAGATGCCAAAACTTGATATATAGTAGTTGTTCCATTTCCTCTATTATTACTTAGTTGAAAAGATGGATATTTAATATTTTTTGCTTCTAAATCTAATAAAACTTGGTCTCCACTAATTCTTGCCTTGATATTGGTATCAGGTATTCTATCTATACCTATACTTCCAATAATTATAGCATTGACAATTAAAACGATAGAGGAGGTAGTAGCTATAGAATAAATTTTATTTTTAGTATTGTTGATGATAATTTTATATATAAAAAGTGTCAATCCAATACCTATAGATAATATACCTAGTAGAACTCTAAAGCTATAAGTAATATCGCTCCAAAATAGAAGAGCTATTGGCGAAATAAATATTAATATCATCTCAATAAAACTATTGGATATAATAGTATTATTGGTTAGTGTATATATAAGCTGTTTTGGTTTAGCATATAGTTCTTTAATATGAAAATCCAAATTTGAGAGCAGTGTTCCTGCGATAAGAATATAGAACCACATAAATATAAATATATTACTAATAGAGCTACTAAAGATAGTGGTATTTAGCAGTATCTCCACATCTTCTTGTGGTAAAAGTATCAAAATCATTGTAGTATTTAGAAATATAGACACTATTGCCAATATAAATGTTAAAGAGACTGTTCCTATTTGTGTGAGCAGATATGGAAATATATATCGAACCATAGGTTGAAAAATTGTAAATACACCTACAGCCCAAAGTATAGTACAAGATAAAACCCAAGATAGATTACCACTTGATATATACCAAAATGATGGAATGGTAATGAGAGAGAGTATTAGTGCTATCAAAGATGAGTCATAATATTTAACTGGTTTTTTTAGTATTTCTTGATAAAACATATTATATCCTTAATTTAAAATAA
>JANTFF010000192.1 GCA_024763575.1 Sulfurovum sp. | reverse complement strand
GAAATAGCAACGGAAATTTTTAAAAAAATATAGCTTGGAGAATATGAAGTAGAGATACTTGAATCCGTCATAATGGAAGTTCTATTTGTTTTAGTTAAATTTTATAAACTACCCAAAGATGAAGTGATAGATGACTTAAAAAAAATTATTGCGTTTAGAGGTGTAGTAGGAAATAAGGTTTTACTCATAGAAACTTTAAATATTGTAGAGAATAAAAATATAGATTTTGTAGATGCTCTAATTTGTGCAAAAAGTAATCTGCAAGGGTATGGAAAATTAAGTTTTGATAAAGATGTGAATAAGAAGTGTTAAAAGAGTAGAGATAACTACCTCAAAAAAGAGGTAATTAAAATATTATCAATACTTAAATAGCATCAATAATAGAATTAAGTGTAGCCGAAGGACGCATAGCCTTCTGTGCCAACTCATCATTAGGATGATAATATCCACCAATATTAACAGGTTTACCCTCAACTGCTAATAACTCTTCAATAATTTTTTCTTCATTATCTTTAAGAGCTTTTGCAACTGGAGCAAATTTTTCAGCTAACTCAGCGTTACTACCATTAGCCAATGCTTCTGCCCAATATTGAGCCACATAGAAGTGAGATGCTTTATTATCTGGTTCACAACATTTTCTACTTGGAGCTTTATTATTATCTAAATAGCCCTCATTTGCTTTATCCAAAGCTTCTGTAAGTGCTGATAATTTTTCATTAGAATATTTTCTACCTAAAAATCTAAGAGACTCTGCTAATGCTAGGAACTCTCCGAGACTGTCCCATCTTAGGTGACCCTCTTTTAAAAATTGGTCAACATGTTTTGGAGCTGAACCACCTGCACCTGTCTCATATAGTCCACCACCTGCTAATAAAGGAACGATTGAAAGCATTTTAGCTGATGTTCCTAGCTCTAGGATTGGGTACATATCTGTTAAGTGGTCTCTTAATACATTCCCTGTAACAGCAATAGTATTTTCACCTGCTCTTACTCTAGCGTTTGTAAATCTAGTAGCTGATGTTACATCCATAATCTGAATATCAAGACCATCTGTGTTGAACTCTGGAAGATATTTATTTACTTTTTTAATCATCTCTGCATCGTGAGCTCTGTTTTCATCTAACCAGAAGATTACAGGAACTTGCTCTATTTGACCTCTCTCAACTGCTAGTCTAATCCAATCTTTAATTGGAATATCTTTAGCTCGACTCATTCTCCAAATATCACCTTTTTCACACTCAAATGACATAAGTTCAGTACCATCTTCAGCGCTTACTGTTACTGTTCCAGCTTCAGCGAGTTCAAATGTAGTTGGGTGAGAACCATACTCTTCTGCTTTTTGAGCCATAAGACCAACATTTGCCATTGAACCCATTGTAGTTACATCATATTGACCATTTTTAACACAATCTGCTACCATCTCTGCATGGAACATACCATAAGTACTATCAGGAATAACAGCCACACACTCAACTGCATCACCATTTCTATTCCACTGTTTACCACCCTCTCTTACAACTACAGGCATAGAAGCATCGATAATTACATCGTTTGAAGCGTTGAAGTTTGTTTGACCTTTATCACTATTAACCATTGCAATTTCAGGATTATCAGACTCAACTACAGCTTGGAATGCTGCTTTGATTTCAGCCTCTTTTGCATGACCTGCGATTTTTTTCTCTAAATCACTCATACCTAAGTTTGGATTAACATTAAGCTCTGCAAACACATCTGCATACTTATCAAATACCTCTTGGAAGAATACTGTAAATGCATGACCAAACATAATTGGGTCAGAGATTTTCATCATAGTAGCTTTTAGGTGGATTGACCATAAAACACCATTTGCTTTTGCATCTTCAATTGTCTTAGCGATAAAAGATTTAAGTTTAGCAACAGACATAAATGTACCATCTAAAATCTCACCATCAAGTGCATCAATAGTTTTTAACTCATTTCCATTTAGTGCAATAGTTACTTTTTGTGCTTTGTCCATAGTAACAGCTTTTTCATTACCATAGAAGTCACCATCACCTGCCATATGTGCTACATACGCTTTGCTATTTTCTGCAAAAGCTTTAAGTCTATGTGGATGATTTTGTGCAAATTTCTTAACAGCTTTGGCTGCTCTTCTATCTGAGTTACCTTCTCTAAGAACTGGGTTAACAGCTGAACCTAGACAAGTGCTGTATTTAGCCTGAAGAGCTTTCTCTTCATCATTTTCTGGATTTTCAGGATAGTTAGGAATATCATAACCTTGACCTTGAAGTTCTGCAATACATTCTTTTAGCTGACCTACAGAAGCTGAAATATTTGGAAGTTTAATAATATTTCCATCTGGTTGATGCACAACTTTTCCAAGCTCTGCTAGATTATCTTCTGCTAAACCCATAGTAGCAAGAACTCTACCTGCTAATGAAATATCAGAAGTTACAACTGAAACACCTGCTGCTTGTGTAAACGCGTTTACAATTGGTAACAGTGAATATGTAGCTAATGCTGGAGCCTCATCAATTTTTGACCATATAATTTTTGGTAATGACATATATCATCCTTATGTGTAGTTTAATAGCATGAGTTTAGCAATATTTTTTAAATAGGAGAATTAAACTCTCTTTTACTAATCATTCTATTTTTTATATGTTTCTTTATTACACAAAGAGAATATCCATAGAACAATTAGTAACATATGAGTTTTTTTAGTTTTTATCTTTTTGCTGTATTTATTCCTGGATTTTCAGGAGTACCTATATAATCATCTACTGTAGAGTATCTATATTTTACAATAGAGTATATAGCACTTATTATAATTAATCCTATTACAACCCAACGAACTATATTTCGTTTTTCTTTTGACTCATTATTATTATAATCATCTATTTGATTTAATGTTGGTTCACCTTCTAACTTCATATATAATCCTTTATTATAATTTTT
>JANTFF010000191.1 GCA_024763575.1 Sulfurovum sp. | reverse complement strand
CTAGTGCTTGTGCATTTTTATCTCGTCCAAGTCTAAAATCAGATATATTTAGATTATTATGTGCAACAATTTGTCCTACATCACCAATAACACCTGGTACATCAGTATTTCTAAATAGAATCATTTTGCCTTTTGGTTCTAAATCTAATGAGTAACCATCAATCTCTATAATTCTTTGTGTATTTTCACCTAATACTGTACCACTTATAGTAAAGACTGTATTATTTGTTGTTAGTTTAATAGTAACTCTATTAGATAATCCAGAACGATTTATCTGTTTATCTTTTTCTATCTCTATGCCTATATCATTAGCAACAAACTCTGCATTGACATAGTTTACAGACTCTTCAAGAGACTCTTTTAAAATTCCAACTGTAGCAAAAGTAGTTAGTGAATCTATATATTCACTAACTTCACCCTCTGTAATAATTTTAATCTTTTTAACTTTATCTCTTGTCACTTGTGCTGACATATGACCCATTTTTTGAATGAGTTCAAGATAAGGTTTGAGAAACTGTGGTAAATCACTCTCTTTGATAGGCAAGTTCAGAGCATTTGGATATGAGATACCTTTAGCAGATGCTATTGCATTCTCTGCTGCTTGAATAGCAATGTTTTGTTGAGACTCTTTTGTATTAGCTCCAAGGTGAGGGGTAACTGTTACATTATCCAAATCCAAAAGAGGGTGTGAAGTGGCAGGTTCTTTATTAAATACATCAATACCTGCCATGTGAATTTTACCACTTTTTAGACCCTCTATTAGAGCATCTTCATTATATAATCCACCTCTAGCACAGTTGATAAGTATTACACCATCCCTCATCTGTTCTATCTCTTTAGAACCAATCATACCAATTGTCTCTTGTGTTTTAGGAGTATGAATTGTAATAATATCACAAGCTAATATATCATTGAAATCTCTAGTATATTCAATATCAAGGTCAGTTGCTTTACATGGGTCGATATATGGGTCATAAGCTACTATATCCATCTCAAAAGCTTTTGCTCTTTTCCCA
Organism: Sulfurovum sp.; assembly: GCA_024763575.1. Lineage (GTDB taxonomy): Bacteria > Campylobacterota > Campylobacteria > Campylobacterales > Sulfurovaceae > UBA1140. The sequence goes on along the minus strand of JANTFF010000191.1, from coordinate 1,949 downwards.
ACTCTTGAACCAATATTACCAAATCCGATGATACCTAGTTTTTTATCTTTTAATTCAGTTCCATACCAATCTTGTCTTCTCCATACTCTATCTAGTTTTAGATTATTATGAGCATACGGGAATTGTCTAACACATGAAAGCATATGTGTCATAGTAAGTTCAACTGCTGCAATAGTATTGGCAGTTGGAACATTCATTACAACAATACCTTTTTTGCTACAACCCTCTATGTCAACATTATCAACACCAACTCCTGCACGAACAACAGCTTTAAGATTATCTGCATGGTCTAGGAAAAATTGGTCAACATCAGTTGAAGAGCGAGTAATAGCTACATCAGCTTGTGGAATAATTTCAGTGATGAGCTTATCTTTAGGCTCGTCAGCTGAATTAATTAGATTTATTTGGGCATCATTTGCGAGTATATCCAACCCTTTTTGGTGGATATGGTCGCAAACTACAATAGTAAGTTTAGGCATTTTATAGTAGTAACCTTATTTTTTTCTTTTTAATTGTGCTTTAAATACATCACCAAGAGTCATACTATCATCTTGTTCTTTATTTAATTGCTCTAGTGCTTCTTTTTCTTCTTGTCTCTCTAATCTTCTTACAGATACTCTAATTCTATCATTTTTAGCATCTAAAAAAGAGATAACAGCTCTAATAGTTTGACCTTTTTCAATTTCATCCTCTTTAAGTGGCCCTAAATCATCTAGTCTAAGAAGTGCATCAACACCATTTTCTAAAGCGATAAAGATACCGAAATCTTTTTTATCTTTTACAGTACCTTCTACAATATCACCATTTTTATGGCTTTTTGCAAAAGCAGTAATAGGAGACTCTTCAAGAACTTTTTTACTTAATGATACTTTACCATTTGCTTTATCAATTTTGATGATTTTCACTTCAACTTCATCACCTTTTTTAAGAACATCTTTGGCATTAATTGATTTATCCCAAGAAATCTCTTGATTATGAAGAAGTCCTTCAACTGCACCAATTTTTACAAATGCACCAAAATCAGTAATAGATGAAACAGTACCTGTAATCACATCTCCAACTCTATTTGCAGAAGTAAATTGGTCAATTGGTTTAGGAAGAAGTGTTTTTCTACTAACTCTAAGTCTTCTTTGAGCTTTATCAATTTCGATAATCTCTACATCAATTTTTTGACCAATCTCAATATAATCTTTAGGGTGTTTTACATTTTTATCCCAAGAAATTTCAGATACATGTAAGAATGCTTCAAGGTCTTCGCCAAGGTCAACAAATGCACCATAAGGTTCGATATTTGATACAGTAACACTTACAGTATCACCAGCTCTTAGTGTATTGTCAATATCTTGCCATGGGTCAATTGTAGCATCTTTGATAGATAGTGATAGATGTCTTTTCTTTTTATCATAATCAATAGCAATTACATTAACTTCATCACCCTCTTTATAATATTTAGATGGATTAACTGGACCTTTGTGAGATATTTGTGAGTAGTGAACCAATCCGTCCATACCACCAACATCTACAAACATACCATAAGATGTAATCTTTTTGATAATACCAAGAACTACAGCTTTGTTCTCTAATAATTTATCTACAATCTCTTGAGTTTCTCTTTTTTCTCTCTCGATTAGTTCTTTTCTTGAGACTACTACACTACCTTTTTCTTTATCAACTTTGACAATAAGTGCTTTTATCTTTTTACCAATTGGGTTGATTTTATGAGAAATATATGAAAGTGTTTTTGGCATAAAAAATTCTAAACCAGAAACTTCTACAACAAAACCACCTTTATTTTTCTTGGTAATTTCACCCTCTATAATATACTCTTCCTCTTCATCATACTCTTCAATAAATTCAGCTAATGCTGCTCTTTTTTCAGCCAATTCATAAGATATATTTGGTCTCTCACCTCTAAACCCAGTGATAACTACAGGGATAGTCTCACCCAC
>JANTFF010000190.1 GCA_024763575.1 Sulfurovum sp. | reverse complement strand
GGATACTATTTTGGTAAAGCTGAACTTTTACATTAAATAAATACAATTTTAGATATAATATAGCTTATAATGTACTAAGGTAAGTATGAAAAGAGTAGATAAATATCTAGTAGAACAAAACTATTTTGAAAGCCGAAATAGAGCAATAGATGCTATAAAAAGAGGTAAAGTTTTTGTAGATGGTAAAATAGCTAAACCATCAACTAAATGTAGTAATAAATCTAATATAGATATAGATAGCGAAAAGTTTTATGTCAGCCGTGCTTCTAAAAAATTGGAGCTATTTTTAGAAGAGTATCCTATAGATTTAAAAGATAAAAGAGCTTTGGATATAGGCTCATCTACAGGTGGATTTGTACAGATACTACTTGAAAATAGTGTCAAATCTGTAACGGCTGTTGATGTTGGCTCAAATCAACTTCATCACTCACTAAGAGATAATCCAAAAGTAAAGATTTTTGAAAACAGAGATATTAGAGATTTTCATGCTGTTGAGTCTTTTGATATAGTAACTTGTGATGTATCTTTTATCTCTATTTTACAGATTATAGATGATATTGACCGTCTAAGTAGTAAAGATATGATTTTACTATTCAAGCCACAATTTGAAGTGGGTAGAGGAGTTAAACGAGATAGTAGAGGTGTAGTAGTCGATAAAAAGGCTATAAGTGATGCTATAGATAGATTTGAGAATAAAACAAGTGATTTGAAGTGGAAATTATGTTATAGTACTCCCTCAAAATTGGCAGGTAAATCTGGCAATATAGAATTTGTATATTATTTTAGGAAACAATGAAGCTTACAAACAGTATTAAATCCATAGCAATAGGTTCATTTGACGGTATCCATATTGCTCATCAAAAACTAATATCACAATCAGAAGCAGTTGTAATTATTGAAAAAAACCGTGCCACAATTACCACTGGATATAAACGAACTGAATATATAAATAAACCCTCATTTTTTTATCATTTTGACCATATTAAACTATTAACAGCCAAAGAGTTTATAGAAAAACTTAAAGAAGATTTCCCAAAATTAGAAAAAATTATTGTAGGATATGACTTTGCTTTTGGATATAAAAAAGAGGGTAATACAGCTTTACTACAAAAACTTTTTAATGGAGAGGTTATTATAGTAGATGAGGTAAAATATAATAATATCTCAGTTCATTCATGTACTATTAGAAAATATATAACCAAAGGCAATATAGATATTGTCAATAAACTTTTGAACCATAACTATAAAATAGATGGCAAGGTTATTAAAGGGCAAGGATTGGGTAAAAAAGAGCTTGTACCTACACTAAATCTAAAAGTTTATGATTATATATTACCAAAAAGTGGAGTCTATACTACAAGTTCACTAATTAATAATCAATGGTTACCTAGTGTTAGTTTCTTGGGACATAGGGTTACAACTGATGGTTCATTTGCTATTGAAACACATATTATAGATAAAGATATAGGAGAAATAGAGGGAAGTATATCTTTGGAGTTTATATCATATATTCGTGGTAATCGGAAATTTGAGGGATTAGATGCTCTCAAAAAACAGATAGAGTCTGATATAGAATTAGCTCGTTATAACTATACAAAAGCCTAAAAAGAGAGACTCATGAAAACCCTATTTAAACAATATCTCCCATATCTAGTAGGATACAAACGACAATTTATATTTGCTATATTAGGAATGATAGCAGTAGCTATTGGAACAGCAGGAACAGCACAGATTATTAAGCCTACACTAGATAATGTATTTATAGCTAAAGATGCTACTATGCTAAGCATTATCCCTTTTATGCTAATTGGGGTATTTTCACTCAAAGGAATTGGACAGTATATTCAAACCTATTATATGTCATATATTGGGCTTGATGTTGTGCGTAAATTGCGTGATGATTTGGTAAATCATCTTACTTATCAAGATATGCAGTTTTTTGGAACTATGCACTCAGGAGAGATACTTTCTCGGATTACTAATGATATTGGGCGTATTCAAAATGTTGTAACTGGTATGATACCTAATATAATTCGTGAGGGATTGACTATAGTTGCTTTGACTGGGTATGTAATATATGAGAGTCCAAAACTAGCTCTATATTTTTTGGTTATTATGCCTTTGGCTATTTTGCCTCTAGGTCGTTTGGCGAAAAAGATGAAAAAATACTCCAAACTTTCCCAAGAAAGTACTTCTATTATGACAGCACGATTAGGTGAGATATTTTCCAATATTGAGGTAATAAAATCTAACTCTACACAGACGATAGAGAGTGATAAGTTCTCCAAAGAGAATAGTAGAGTATTTAAATATCTAGTTAAACAGGTTAAAATTAATGCTTTGACTACTCCTATTATGGAGATATTGGGTTCTGTAGCTATAGGAGTTGTTATTTATATTGGAGGAAGTGAAGTAATAGAGGGGCGAATGAGTGTAGGAGCTTTTTTTGCTTTTTCGGCTGCTCTATTTATGCTATATACTCCTATCAAAAAAATATCAAAACTATATAATCAAGCCCAAGATGCAATTGTAGCCAATCAGAGAATGCACGAACTATTAGATATGAAAGCAACTATAGTATCAGGAGATAAAGAGTTAGATAAAGATATAAATAGAATAGTATTTAAAGATGTTTCACTAAAGTATAATGATAAATTGGCACTAAATGGTATATCTATAGATATAAAAAAGGGTGAGAGTATAGCATTAGTAGGTGATAGTGGTGCAGGTAAAAGCTCTTTTGTCAATCTATTGGTAAGATTTTATGACACAAGTAGTGGAGAGATATTAATAAATAATGAGATAAATAAAAATCTAACACTAAAATCACTTCATAGCAAAATAGCATTTGTAACTCAAAGAATTTATATATTCAATGATACTATTGCTAGAAATGTAGCTTATGGAGAAGCTGTTGATTATGGCAGAGTCCAAGAAGCACTATCAAAAGCCTATTCTTTAGAGTTTGTAGATAAACTAGAACATGGGGTTGAT
>JANTFF010000189.1 GCA_024763575.1 Sulfurovum sp. | reverse complement strand
TATAAAAGGTCTAACTCTCCAAGAGTCAAAAGAGAGACTACAAAATTGAAAAAGAAACTAGCTCCTATGGCTATAGTTTTATGGGAAAATAGCAAATTTGTTAAAATACCTGCTAGAGAGTTAGTCCCTGATGATATTATCAAAATCCAAATAGGAGATGTAGTTCCTGCTGATGTTGTATTATTGGAAGGCACTGATTTTTTACAAGTGGATATGTCAGCACTAACTGGAGAGAGTCTTCCTATCAATAAAAAAGTAGGAGATGAGGTTTATGCTAATGCTATAATCAAACAAGGTGAGATGATAGCACAAGTGACCAAAACAGGACTAAATACATATTTTGGAAAAACAGTTAAACTTGTTGCCAAAGCTCAATCCCAATAGAAAAGTCATTTCCAAAAAATGGTTTTGAAAGTTGGTGATTCCCTTATTTTATTGACTATCTTTATGATAGCTATTATCAAAAGAAAATATATTATAAAAAGGATTGAAAATGAATTACATAAAATGGTTTAATGAAATTAATATAAAAGATATAGTTAAAGTAGGTGGCAAAAATGCAAGTCTAGGAGAGATGTACCAAAATCTAACACAAGAGGGTGTCAAAATACCTAATGGTTTTGCAGTTACAGCAGATGCTTATAGGTATGTTTTAGATAGTAACAGTATTTGGGATATTTTACATAGTAATTTAGATAACTTAGATGTAAATAGTGTTGAAGAGTTACAGAAAGCAGGAAAAAATTGTATAGATGCTATATATAATACTCATTTACCAAAAGATTTAGTATCCCAAATAGAACAAGGCTATAATCAACTCATAAAAGAGTATGGAGATAATTTATCTTTGGCTGTTCGCTCTTCTGCTACAGCTGAAGACTCTCCAGAGGCTAGTTTCGCAGGACAAAATGATACATATTTAAATATTACAACTCTAAATGAGCTTTTGGACGCATATAAACGATGTTTGGCTTCTAACTTCACGGATAGAAGTATCCATTATAAATTTGATAATGGGTTTGACTATTATCAAGTTTATCTAAGTGTAGTAGTAATGAAGATGGTTAGAAGTGATATTGGAGCTAGTGGGGTGATGTTTTCATTGGATACTGAAACTGGATTTGAAGATGTGGTTTTTATCAATTCAGCTTATGGATTAGGAGAAAATATTGTACAAGGAACTATTGACCCTGATAGCTTTTATGTTCATAAACCTACTTTTCAAAAAGGCAAAAGAGCAGTTTTGAAAAGACGATTAGGTTCCAAAGAGCTAAAAATGGTATTTAATGAAGAGTTAAATAGTAAAAATATAGCACTAGAATATACCAAAAATATAGAAACCTCCAAAGAGGAACAGTCCAATTATTCTATTAGTGATGAGGATATTATGTTGTTAGCCGATTATGCTATCAACATTGAAAATCACTACTCCAAAGAGTCAGGATACCATAAACCAATGGATATGGAGTGGGCAAAAGATGGAATAGATGGTAAAATTTATATCGTTCAAGCTAGACCAGAAACTGTACAATCACAGAAAAAAGGTTCTATTTTACAGACCTATATCCTAAAACAAAAGAGTAAAATATTGGCAAAAGGTAGAGCAGTAGGAACCAAAATAGGTCAAGGAAAAGCACACTATATATCTGATACTTCATACCTCAAAGATTTTCAAGAGGGAGAGGTACTTGTAGCAGATACTACTACACCTGATTGGGAGCCTATTATCAAAAAAGCCTCTGCACTTGTGACAAACAGAGGTGGCAGAACTTGTCACGCTGCTATTGTGAGCCGTGAGCTTGGTATTCCTGCTATTGTAGGGTGTCAAAATGCTACAGAGGTAATTGGATACAATGAAGAGATTACAGTTAGTTGTGCAGAGGGTGAAACTGGTAATATCTATCAAGGACTTTTGGAGTTTGAAGTTGAAAGGGTTGATTTATCCCATTTAGGAGATACACAGACAAAGATTATGATGAACCTTGGTAATCCTGATAAAGCTTTCTCTTTTGCCTCTTTGCCTGTTGATGGTATTGGATTAGCACGGATGGAATTTATAATCAATGAGTATATCAAAGCCCACCCAATGGCACTAAAACATCCAGAAAAATTAGACAAAGAGACTAAAATAGAACTAGAAAAACTCTGTAGTGCATATAATAGTATGGAAGAGTTTTTTATCAAAACACTAAGTGAGGGAGTAGCTACTATAGCTTCATCTGTCTATCCTAAACCATGTGTAGTTAGAATGAGTGATTTTAAATCTAATGAGTATGCCTCACTTTTAGGTGGTGAGTTTTTTGAACCAAATGAGCCAAATCCAATGATAGGATTTCGTGGAGCATCACGATATGCCCATCCTGCTTATGAAGAAGGATTTGCCCTAGAGTGTCAAGCGATGAAGAGAGTAAGAGATGAGATGGGATTTGATAATGTGATTTTGATGATACCATTTTGTAGAAGAGTAGAAGAGGGTCAAAAGGTCATAGATACTATGGCAAAATATGGACTAAAACAAAAAGAGAATGGTTTAGAGATATATGTAATGTGTGAGATACCCAATAATGTTATATTGATAGATGAGTTTAGTAAAATTTTTGATGGGTTTAGTATAGGTAGTAATGACTTGACACAACTTACTTTGGGAGTTGATAGAGATAGTGAGATAGTAGCATTTGATTATGAAGAGAGAGATGAGGGAGTTATGAAAATGATAGAGATGGCAGTAACAGGATGTCAACGAAATCATAAACATAGTGGTATTTGTGGTCAAGCCCCAAGTGATTATCCCGAAGTAGCAGAATTTTTGGTTAGATTAGGGATTGACTCTATTAGTTTAACTCCTGATAGCGTATTAAAAACCAAAGAGAAGATATATAAATTGGAACAAGATTTAAACCAAGGAGGTAAATAGATTATGAAAATACACTTTTTTTGGCACATGCACCAACCACTATATCTAAAAGATGATATTATTGATATGCCTTGGGTATTTCTA
>JANTFF010000188.1 GCA_024763575.1 Sulfurovum sp. | reverse complement strand
ACAGCAAAATCAAAAACAATTAAACTAGACGGATTACCACAAGGTAGATATAGATTTACTCTATATACAACTGATAAGTATGGAACAGAGGTCAAAAAGACTAAAAGAAATATTGTTATATATAATCTAAAAGAGAAAAATCCTCCAATCAAAATAGACCTTTGGCAAAGATTTGACAAAACAAGTTATAAAGTAGGAGAAAAAGCTAAACTAATACTCAAAAGCTCAACACCTAATAGTTGGGTTAGATTAGAACTACAAAGAGGCGATAAAGTCCAAGAGAAGTGGATAGAGTTTAATAAATTAGCTCAAAAAATTATAGAAATTAAAAAACAAGATAGAGGAGATATACTATATCGTATAACTATGGTCAAAAACAATAGAATATATCAATACCAAGATAAAATATTAGTTCCATGGGACGATAAGCTCAAAGTTGAATTTATCTCATTTAGAGATAAACTAAAACCAAACAGTAAAGAGCAGTGGCATATTAAAATCAGTGGAGAAAATAGAGAAAAGGTTCTAGCACAAATGGTAGCTACAATGTATGATGCCTCTTTGGATAAGTTTGTCAAACACAGTTTTTATAAACCAAATATATTTCCATATCAAAACTATCTATATGATAGATGGAATGCTAAAAGTTTTGGAACTGTTCAAGGTTATGCACAGTGGCATAATTATATTACTGAGTATGATAGAGTCTTTTATCATATCAGAAATGAATATAATATAAATGATATGACTGGAATGGGTGGGGATATTGAGCATGTTATGATTATGGCTCCTACTCCAAATATAAATAGAGGAGTTGAAGCTCTACAAGCAATGATGAGTGACCCATATTCACCACCAAAGATAGAAACAAACCAAAAACAGCCTATTCATATCCGTACAAACCTACAAGAGACTATGTTTTTCAAACCAAATCTACAAACTGATAAAGATGGAAATATTATTATCAATTTCAAAACAAATGATGCACTAACTCGTTGGAACTTTTTAGGATTTGTCCATACTAAAGCATTACAAAGTGCAGTAATCAAGAAGGTAATTACTACCCAAAAAGAGCTAATGGTTGTAACTAATCTACCTAGATTTTTTAGAGAGGGAGATAAGATAAAGCTAACCGAAAAAATAGTAAATCTAAGTAACAGAGATTTAAAAGGAGAGTGTGAACTAAAACTTAAAAACCCTATAAATAGATGGAATATATATGGTAATCATAAGTTTATCAAACCATTTCATATCAAAAAAGGTGGCTCAACTACAGTTACATTCTATATTCATATACCAACTATAGACAGTGTTCCTGCTATAGAACACACAGTTATAGCTAGAACCAAAACTCATACAGATGCAGAACAGATAGTAAAACCAATTCTAACCAATAGAGAGTTTGTAACAGAGAGTAAAACATTATGGTTAAGAGGAGATGAGAGTAAAACATTTACACTCCAATCACTAAAAGATAATAACTCAACTACTCTCAAAAATCATAAACTAACACTAGAGTTCACATCTAATCCTATATGGTATGCTATCAAATCTATGCCTTATTTGATGGAGTATCCTCATGAGTGTAATGAACAGCTATTTAGCCGATATTTTGCTAACTCCTTAGCCTCTAATATTATCAATAAACATCCCAAAATCAAAAAAGTATTTGAAAGTTGGAGAGCCAAAGGCAGTCTAAAAAGTCAATTATCTACAAACCAAGAGTTAAAATCGGTAATGTTAGAAGAGACCCCTTGGCTAATCACAGCCCAAAGCGAAGAGCAACAACAGAAAAATATAGCACTCTTATTTGATTTGGATAAATTAGCAACTAAACAAAAAGAGACACTAAACAGACTATTCCAAAATCAAAATAGTGATGGTGGTTGGTCATGGTTTAGTGGAGGTAAATCAAATTGGTATATTACACAATATATTTTAGAAGGGTTTGGTAAACTAAATAGTTTAGGAATTGGACATAAAGAGCTAACAAAATCTATCAACTATATAGATAATCAAATGCTAAAAAGATACAAAAAGCTACAAAAAGATATAGAAAAAGGTTACAGTAAACTAGAAGATGACCACCTATCAAATATTATTATTCACTATCTATATACAAGAAATTTTTATAATCAAAAGATGAATAACTCAATACAACAAGCGTATAACTATTATCTAAACCAAGCCAAAAAATATGCACTAACCAAAGGATTATATCAACAAGCTCTATTAGCCATCACTTTAAATAAAACTCAAAATATAAAAGAGGCACAAGATATTATCTTGTCACTGAAAGATAATGCTATAGAAAATAGTGAACAAGGAATGTATTTCAAATATCATAGAGGCTACTACTGGTATCAAGCACCAATAGAGACACAAGCCACTATGATAGAAGCATTTGACCAAGTAGCTCATGACAAAAAATCAGTAGAAGAGCTAAAAGTATGGCTACTCAAAAACAAACAAACCACTCATTGGAAAACTACTAAAGCCACACTCAATGCTATATATGCCCTACTAATAAATAATAATTGGTTAGACAATAATAAATTAGTAGATATATCATTTGATACTAAAATGGATTATAAACAAATTATAGAAAAAGCCAAAAAAGAGGCAGAAAAAGGTACAGGCTATTTCAAAGCTACATTCAATAAGTTTAGTAAAACAATGGCAACTATAAAAGTAACAAATCCAAATAGTAATATAGCATGGGGTGGTCTATATTGGCAATATTTTGAAGATATGGATAAAATCAAAAGTTTCAAAGAGACACCATTAACAATATATAAAAGACTATATATATACGATACTTTAGAACGAAACCAACTAATCCCAATAACAGACCAAACTCTAAAAGTAGGTGATAAAATCAAATCAAGAATAGAGATTAGAGTCGATAGAGATATGGAGTTTGTAATGCTAAAAGATGGACGAGCATCAGCATTTGAGCCAATAAATGTATTGAGTCAATATAAATGGCAAGATGGATTAGGATATTATGAGAGT
>JANTFF010000187.1 GCA_024763575.1 Sulfurovum sp. | reverse complement strand
ACTAATATATTATAAAAAATATTAGGAGGATATAATGAAAAAATATTTCATATCAACACTACTTATTAGCTCAACTCTATTTGCATCAAACAATCCTATTACTTTTGATAAAACTTATGGTGGGAAAGAGCATGATATAGCTAAATCTGTAATCAAACTAGATGATGGTTATCTAATAGCAGGAGATACCAAGAGTTTTCACAAAGATAGAGATTTCAATGCTTATGTAATCAAAATAGATAAACATGGTGAGAAATTATGGTCAAAAACTTATGGTGGTGAAGATGATGAACATATAAACGGATTAACAAAATTTGGGAAAGACTTTGTTTTTGTAGGTTCTACTAAAAGCTTTGATATAAGAAACCAAAGTTTCTATTTTGCCAATATAGATAATAATGGTAAAATGAACTGGGAAAAGACATACTATAGAAATGACAACAACTACTACTATGGTAATGATGTTATAGCTGATGGGCAAAATCTAGTAATAGCAGGAGTAGAAAAACATTTGGAGTTTTTTAATGCCAAAATTAATCCTATGCTATTTAAAATAAAGGGTAATGGAGATATGATTTGGCGTGGATATTACGGTGGCAAAGATGAAGATAGAGCCAATGCTGTTATCAATACCAAAGATGGATATATTATGGCTGGTGAGACAGAGACTTATGGACATGGAGATTTTGATGCATTTGTAGTAGGACTCAACAAAAAAGGCAAAAGAGAATGGTTTCATGCTTATGGAGGCAAAGATAATGAGGTAGCTCATGATATTATAGAGACCAAAGATGGATATATATTAGTGGGAAGTACTGATAGTTTTGGACTAAATTACAAAAATGTTTATGTAGTCAAAATAGATAAAAGAGGCAAAACTATTTGGCAACATAGCTATGGTGGTAAATATGATGATATAGGATATGCTATTACCAAAAGTCCTGATGGAGGATTTGTAATAGTTGGCAAAACTGAAACTAGAAAAAATGGAGATGACCTATATCTACTCAAAATTGATGCTAATGGAAAAACAAAATGGAGTAGAACTTATGGTGGAGAGAGTGATGATATTGGATATGATATTGTAACAACTAATGATGGTTATCTAATAGTAGGAGACAAAAAAACAGACCGTAGCAGAGATAGTAATGTATGGGTACTCAAAACTGATTTTAAAGGTAAGCTCTAATTGGATACAATTACAAAAAAATATCCAACAATGGAGAATAGAATTTGTCAAATAAAAAACTACATCTAGTAAGTTTAGGTTGTACCAAAAATCTCGTAGATAGTGAGGTTATGTTAGGAAGACTTAGAGAGTATGAGATAAGTGATAATTCCAATGAGGCTGATGTAATCATAGTAAATACATGTGGCTTTATAGATGCAGCTAAAGAGGAGAGTATCAATACTATTTTAAATCTACATGAAGAGAGAAAAAAGGACTCTTTACTTGTTATGAGTGGTTGTCTAAGTGAACGATACAAAGAGGAACTACAGAGAGATTTACCTGAAATAGATATATTTACAGGTGTAGGGGATTATGAACAGATAGATAAACTAATAGCCCAAAAAAAAGGAGCTGTTTTCTCTCCTGAAGTTTATCTAGCTAATGAAAACTCTGATAGAGTCATAACAGGTTCTAATACTCATGCTTATATCAAAATGGCAGAGGGTTGTAATCAAAACTGCTCATTTTGTGCAATCCCTAGTTTCAAAGGACGACTACATTCAAGAACTATAGAGTCTATTGTCAAAGAGATAAAAGCTTTGGTATCAAAAGGATTTTATGAGTTTAGTTTCATATCCCAAGACTCATCTAGCTTTGGACGAGATATGGGTCTAAAAGATGGACTAATAGATGTTATAAAAGCTATAGAGGCTATAGATGGAGTCAAAGTTGCACGGATTTTATATCTATATCCTAGCACAACCTCCTTTGAACTAATAGACACTATAGCAGAGTCAAAAATATTCCAAACCTATTACGATATGCCAATCCAACAGATAGATGATAGTATGCTAAAAGTTATGAGAAGAGGTTTTGGAGAGAAAAAGACTATAGAACTACTAGAGAGAATGAAATCAAAACCAAATGCTTTTATCAGAACATCTATAATTGCAGGTCACCCAGGTGAGAGTGATAAGGCATTTGATAGAGTTTGTAAATTTATGAGAGAGTTTAAATTTGATAGATTTAATGTATTTCAATACTCAAATGAAGAGACAACTCCTGCATTTACAATGAAACCTATAGAAGATAAAGTGATAGAAGAGAGAGTTGAGATATTAGAAGAAATAGCCCAAGAGACTACCCAACACTCACTACAAAATATGATAGGTCAAACCATAGATGTAATACTAGAAGGTGAAAGTGATGAACATGAGTATATATTATCAGCTAGACCTACCCTATGGGCAAAAGATATAGATGGTGATATTTTGATAAATGATACATCTGATTTGCCTATTAGATTTGGAGATTTGTATCAAGCTAAAATTACATCAATAGCTGGAGATAGACTACTTGCAACTTTGGTTAAATAAATAACATAGCTATCCGAAGTTCATTATAACTCACCTCACCATCAAAATAGTCAAATAGAGGTTTGAGTCGTAGTTTACCATCATCAGAAAAATCCTCTGAACTATTTTTTCGTTTTAAAGCAAAAACAACCTCTTCTATCTCTTCAAAATTTTTCATATTTGGTCTAAATTTTTCTAAATCTACATCATTGTATTCATCTTTTAGTTTATATAGATGGTTAATAATTGTAGTCTCTGTTAAACCTCTAATTTTTGCTATCTGCTTAATACTTTTACAACTATCTATTAGTGCTTTGGTTTTGAGATGTGTGGGTGTACTATTTTCCATTTTGGAGAGTTTTTCTACTTTTAATTGCTTTTTCTCCTTTTCTATACGCACGAAACTTGTTAGTCCTCCCAATCCTCTAATATAATTTTTATGTGCTTTTTCTAACTGTTTTGAACTATATGACTCTATTTTCTCTTTGGCTCTTTT
>JANTFF010000186.1 GCA_024763575.1 Sulfurovum sp. | reverse complement strand
ATATTAAAGAAGATATAATTAAAAGAGTTTTTGAAAAAAATTTAAGAAAAGCTACAATAGAGGGGCAAAGTTTATATTTTTTCAAAAAATCACTCAAACAGATAAAAGATAGAGAACTGTTATCTTATGTAATGCACCCTAAAACATTAAATCAAACAGCATTAAAAAATATGGAATATGTACTAAAAAAATATGAAACTTTAAATAGTGCAGATATAATCAAGGAGTATTTTTGAAAATAGCACACATTACATCAGTTCATAAGCCAAATGATAATCGTATATTTTATAAAGAGGTAACTACACTTTATAATAATGGGTATGATATAAGTTTGATTGTGGCAGGAGCAGATACAAAGAGAGTAAATAATATAGATATTATAGGTTATCCAAAAACAGATGGTGGAAGATTTAAACGAATGATAAAAACATCATTTATTGATATAATAAAAGTTTGCAATAGAGTAAATGCAGATATTTATCATTTTCATGACCCTGAATTAATATTGGTTGGTCTATATTTGAAGTTAAAAGGCAAAAAGGTAGTATATGATATTCATGAAAATAATCCTGCTTCTATTTTATCTAAACCTTACATAAAATCTAAATTTATGAGAGTTTTACTATCAAAAAGTTTTAATCTATTTGAACAGATAAGTAGTAAGTTTTTTGATGCACTTGTAACTGCTAGACCTGATATTACAGAGAGATTTAAACATAAAAATATTATTACACTTAGAAATTTTCCAATACTACCTAATTTTTCAAAAATAGAAGATATAAAAATAGAAAAAATAAAACCATCAGTAGTTTATGTTGGTGGTATGGATAGTGGTAGAGGTATTAATGAACTATTAGATTCGTTTGAAACTTTGGATAATTATGAGTTATGGTTATTAGGTCCAATTGCTGAAAAAGATTTAGAAGATAGAATAAAATATAAATCTAAAAATGTTCGATATTTTGGAATAGTTGAAGCGTATGAAGTTTTTTCATATATAAATCAAGCAGATATTGGAATTATCACCTTTTTGGAAGCTCCAAATCATATTAATACACTTGCTACAAAACCTTTTGAGTATATGGCTTGTGGTAAACCACTTATTATGTCAAATTTTGAGTATTGGCAAGATACTTTTGGGGAGTGTTCTCTCTATGTTGACCCATCAAATCCAAAAGATATATCAATAAAAATAGATATATTAATGAAAGATAAAGAACTTAGAGTAAAAATGGGTAATTTAAATAAAGAGTTGTCTCTAAATGAATATAATTGGGAAAAAGAGAGCAATAAATTATTAATACTATATAAGGATTTAGAAAAGTGAAAATACTAACAATATTAGGAGCCAGACCACAGTTTATAAAAGCAGGAACTGTAAGTAGAGAGATAAAAAGTTATAATGAGATTAATGAGGTTATAGTTCATACAGGGCAACACTATGACTCTAACATGTCTGATATATTTTTTGAAGAGATGAAAATTCCAAAGCCTAATTATTTTTTGGGAATTGGTGGAAAAACTCATGGTGCAATGACTGGGCAGATGATAGAAAAGATTGAAGAGGTAGCACTATTAGAAAAACCTGATTGGATTATGGTTTATGGGGATACTAATTCAACACTTGCAGGCTCAATTGTAGCAACTAAACTTCATATAAAACTAGCTCATATAGAAGCAGGACTTAGAAGTTTTAATATGAAAATGCCTGAAGAGATAAATAGAATATTAACAGATAGAGTTAGTAATATACTATTTTGTCCAACAAGTACAGCAGTTGAAAATCTAAAAAAAGAGGGATTTGAACATTTTGACTGCAAGATAGTAAATAGTGGTGATGTTATGTATGATGGAGCTTTGTTTTATAAACAGTTTGCTACTAAACCAAAATGTGATATAGAAGAGAATTATATATTATGTACTATTCATAGAGCAGAAAATACAGATGATAAAACTAGACTCAAAAGTATATTTGATGCATTAAATGAAATAGAAGAAGATAAACAGATTATTTTACCTCTACATCCTAGAACAAAAAAGATTATTCAAAATTCAGATATAGATATAACCAATATAACTATTATTGACCCTGTTGGTTATCTTGAAATGGTTTGGCTTATAGATAATTGTGATTTGGTTATGACAGATAGTGGAGGATTGCAAAAAGAGGCATATTTTTTTGAAAAACTTTGTATTACTTTACGCGATGAGACGGAATGGGTAGAACTTGTAAGTTGTGGGGCTAATATTTTAGTAGGAGCAGATAAAGAGAAAATACTAAAAGCGTATAAAAATCATTCAAAACTAGCAAATGCGATTTCACAAAGTGAAAAGTTTCCTCGAAAATTTAAAATCCAAGATTCAAACTTAAATCTATATGGAGATGGCAAGGCAAGTAAAAAGATAGTGGAGGGGCTATTAAGTGATAGAGTATAAAGGTATCAAATGGTACTACTATCAAGGTGCATTACTTCCTAGAGTTCCTCCTCATTATAATATTAATCTAACTCGAAAAGAGCAAAAAGAGCTTTTGAAATTAAGCAAAGCCTTTTTTATAAGATATACTAATGAATGGGATAGAGATGGTGGTGAGTTTTGGTATGTGATTAAAGATAAAAAAGAGGGATTGGATAGCTATAAAAGTAAAATTCGCAATCAGATAAAAAAAGGACTTAATAATTGTATTGTTAAAAAGGTAGATAAAGAGATAATTGCAGATAGTGGATATGAGGTATATAAAGAGGCATTTAATGGATATAACACTTTTCATAAACCGATACCTGAAGATAGGTTTAAAAAAAGCATATTATCATCTAATGATGAATTTTGGGCAGTATATGATAAGGAAGATATCCTTATAGCTTATGGAAATAACTTTATAGAAGAGTCTGTTTGTCAATATAATAGTATGAAATTTAATCCTAATTATCTAAAATTATATCCATCTTATGCACTTATATATGAGATGAATAGTTATTATTTAAATGAGATAAATATTTTATATGTAAATGATGGGGCAAGAAGTATCGCACATAATACAAATATC